>CAZJFM010000013.1:0-48292 GCA_964545365.1 uncultured Candidatus Competibacteraceae bacterium
CCAAGGGCCCACACATGCCCATGCAGTGCAAACTGCCGGCAAGTCCAAGTATGGGTGCCGTGAGCAGCATGCTATAAGTTGATTTCGCTTTGGAAGGCAGCGGCTTTTCCGTCAACCACCCAGTCCAATTTAATGGTCCATTGTCCGGCCGGAGCGTCGTTCATGGATACCATCAGCTGGTTACCTTCGGTTCTAAAGAACAAGTCTTCTTTGGAATTGCTGGCTCTATACAAGTGACAACTGAACCCTTGGTCGGGAAGGGTTTTGCTGAACCAAACTTCCAACATTCGAGATTCCTGATTGAAAGTAATCGAGGGCTTATGGCTCTCGTTTAATCCCTGCTTTAGGGCTTCCATTTGCTGGCCATAACGAACCTCTTCTTCGTAATAATTTTCAACTACAAGATCCACTTGAGCATGCTTTACCACGATGGTTACCAAGGTGGCCATAAAGGCTACAAAGAGCACAAGTACAAGTACAATTCCTTTTCCCCAGTTCATAATCACTATTTATTTAAAGACCATTGGGCCGGCAAAATCAATTTCCACATGCTGGTTTTCAACCCCCGTTTGTAGCGTAAGCGAAAGGGGTGTGGTATGCCCTTTCAGGTTTTCGAGCGGTACGGTAATCATAAAAATCAAGTCCTTTTTTTCGCTTCCTGCCAACCATTGGGTGCCGCCTCCGGCCAATTCAAGGCCCACAAAGGAGTCGTCGGGATTCAATGCAATGGGAATGGAGTCTCGTGTTTTATTGATTACCTGCAGCTTAAACAGGTTTTGAATGTGGCCTTCGTGGGTGGTTGTGTACAGTTTACCGGGGATTTTAGTAATGGTAGCTTCTACGGCAGATCGGGTGGCCAACAATACCACAAATATGCCCACCAAAACAGATAAAACACCGGTATAGCCCCATTTTCTTGCATCCATTTTGGGTTTGGTTCCGTGTTTTATGCTTTGTTGAGAGCCGTAACGCACCAATCCTTCGGGTTTGCCCACTTTGCGCATGATGTCGTCGCAGGCATCTATGCAGGCAGTACAGTTTACACAATCCAGTTGAATGCCGTTGCGAATGTCAATTCCGGTAGGACAACTGGCTACACATTTGAAGCAGTTGATGCAATCGCCGGAACCTTCTTTTTTTCCTCGGGGTTCGCCTCGGCTTTCGTCATAAATGACATGAAAGGTATCCGGGGTAATCAGTGCTCCCTGCAAACGGCCATAAGGGCAAATGATGGTGCAGGCGATTTCGCGCAATTGAGAAAATACCAAATAAAAAACAGTGGAAAACGCCATAAGAGCTATAAATCCGCTCAAATGAGCCGCTGGCCCCTCCCAAACCAGATGTTTCATTTCTCCCATGCCCACAATATAGGCCATGGCTGTGTGGCCTATGGCTAAGGAAATGGCGATGAATATGAAATGCTTAAGGCCTTTCCGCCACAGTTTGTCCCAATCCCAGGGCCTTTTGTTTAACAGCTTTTGTTGACTTGCATTTCCCTCAATGGCATATTCGATTTTGCGAAACACCATTTCCATAAACAGCGTTTGCGGGCAAGCCCAACCGCACCAAATCCGGCCAAAGGCCACCGTAAATAAAATGATGAACACAAAGAAGATAAGGGCTGCCAAGAGCAAATAAATGGTATCCTGCGGCCAAAAAATCACCCCGAATAGAATAAACTTCCGCTCCAAAAAATTCAAAAGAAAAAACGGAGAACCATTGACCTGAATCAAAGGCATGGCAAAGAAAATGGTGAGCAATATACTGGTAACCACCACCCTTCTTTTATGCCATTTACCCGAAGGTTTAAGGGGATACAGCCATTTTCTCTTCCCGTCTTCGGTTACGTTCGGAAGCAGAGAGCGATAATCTTCGGCGTGTTCCAAAAAGTCCATGGAAATCTTATTGAGCTTGAGCAACTACAGGTTCCTCACTAATTGCCAAGCTGTCTACGTTTTGCGCGCTACTGTCTTGACTTTGCGTTTCCTCTCCGGTCCATAGGTCTCCTTGAGGCTCTAAGGCATCGGGTGGGTTGCTACCTTCCAAACTCAAAACAAAAGAGGCTATGTTTCTGATTTCACCGGGAGACATCTGGTCGTTCCAAGGAATCATTCCTTTTTCAGGAACCCCATAGCTAATGGTTCTAAATACGTTTTTAATGCCTCCCCCGTGCAGCCAATAGAGGTCGGTGAGGTTGGGACCTGCCCCTCCTTCTCCCAAATTTCCGTGGCAGGCGGCGCAATTGTCCAAAAACAATTGTTTGCCTTCTGCTAAGTCTTTGGGGTCATCGGAAAGGGTCACGTTTTCTTCGCTCATGGCATCTGCCATCTTTTTACGCCATGCATCTTTTATGGCATTCCCTTTTTCCATTTCCGCAGCGTACTCTTCGTATTGGGTAGGGCCATAACCTAACACTTGATACCAAGCCATATAAATCACGGCAAAGGCAATGGTGCCTACAAACATCCATTTGAGCCAAGGCGGCATGCCATTGTCCATTTCTCGTATGCCATCGTAGGAGTGGTCTTCCATAATCAAATCCTCCTCCATTTCGATGGGCTTTAAGCCAACTACCTTTTTTCGGTACCAGTCCATTAAGGTCATAGGTTCGGGCAAAGGCTCAAGCCCCTGACTTTTGCGCTCCAAATTCTGCAAAGCGCGAATCTCCGTTCGAATGAGCCTTACCTGAGCCACTGCCAGCAGCACCAGCACCAAACCCAAGGTCACCAGCATAAGCAACACCAAATCATCCATGCCAATTCCGGTAGAGGCATCAGGAGCAGGTGTAGAAGTAGCTTCTTGCCCAAACACTAAAGCAGGTAGGGCAGAAAGGAAAAGAATATGCACAAACTTTTTCATGTCGCAGGTTTCAAAATTCGTTGGTTTCGTCCTCCAGGGGAATGTTTTTCTTTCGGTTCATTTCCTCTTTCTTGGCTCTAAATACATACCATCCAAGACCTAAAAAGAAAAGAAAGAAAATACTTAAGGATATGATGGGGTATACCTCAATATTGGGTATGTTCCTGGCTACTTCTTTAATCATGGCTTAGCGTTTGAAGCAGTTTCTGTAACTTTAATATCGGTGCCTAAGCGTTGCAAATAGGCGATGAGGGCTATGATTTCTCGATTGGCCGGCACCTCAATTTTTTGCTTCATCAAATTGGTGGCAATGGAATCGGCCTGGCGGCTCAAGTCGGCATTGGCTTGTTCAGCATATCCTTCCGGATAAGGAACGCCCAACTTTTGAAGGGTTTTAATCCGTGTGGCGGTTACTGAGGTATCTAACTCGTTTTCTACCAACCAAGGATATCTTGGCATTATGGAACCCGTACTTGTACTGGTAGGATCCAGCATGTGGTTAAAGTGCCACCCGTCGGGATATTTTCCGCCCACCCGGTGCAAGTCGGGGCCGGTGCGCTTAGAGCCCCACAAAAAGGGGCGGTCATACACAAACTCTCCCGCTTTAGAATACTCTCCATAGCGCTCGGTTTCGCTTCGGAAGGGCCGAATCATTTGACTGTGGCATCCCACACAGCCCTCGCGTATGTATATGTCCCGGCCATGAAGCTCCAGTGCCGTGTAAGGCTTTACGCTTTCAATGGTAGGCACATTGGATTTGATGAGAAAGGCCGGTACAAATTCTATAACTCCACCAATCAATATGGCCAAAAAGGTCATTACGGTAAAGAATACAGGCTTGCGCTCCCATACGCGGTGCCAAAACTCTTTGCCACCGCTGCGCATTGGCGCCAAGGCAGGAGCAGATGCATCTTCTTCGGCCACAAAATTGCCGGAATAGGCCGTTTTAACTAAGTTATAGACCATAAGGAATACACCTATCAGGTAAAGGCTTCCTCCAATGCTGCGCACCATGTGCAAATCCAAAATTTGATTGGTCGTTTCCAAAAAGCTGTAGGCCAATTGTCCGCTTTGCTCAAAATTCTTCCACATCAAGCCTTGTGTAACCGCAGCGGTGTACATGGGCAGGGCGTAAAATATGATGCCCATGGTGCCAATCCAAAAGTGCCAGTTGGCCAAACTTTTGGAGTACAATTTGGTATTCCACATTTTAGGAACCAGCCAGTACAGCATACCAAAGGTCAGGAAGCCGTTCCAGCCCAACGCACCCACGTGCACGTGGGCCACAATCCAGTCGGTAAAGTGGGCTAGGGCATTCACCTCTTTGAGCGAAAGTAGAGGGCCTTCCAAAGTGGCCATACCGTAAGCAGTGACGGCCACTACCATGAATTTCAATACAGGGTTTTCACGGACACGATCCCAAGCGCCTCGCAGGGTTAGGAGTCCATTTACCATGCCTCCCCAGGAGGGAGCAATGAGCATAATGGAAAACGCGGTGCCCAAAGCTTGAGCCCACCCGGGCAAAGCAGTATACAGCAAGTGGTGCGGACCCGCCCAGATATAAATAAAAATCAAGGCCCAAAAGTGAACAATGGAGAGCTTGTAGGAGTAAACCGGCCGCTCTGCCGCTTTGGGCAAGAAATAGTACATAAGCCCCAAAAAGGGAGTGGTTAAGAAAAAGGCTACCGCATTGTGCCCATACCACCACTGCACCAAGGCATCCTGCACCCCGGCATACAACGAATAACTTTTCATGCCGTCGGCCGGCAAAGCCAAGTTGTTTACCACATGAAGCACAGCTACGGTCACAAATGAGGCCAAGTAAAACCAAATGGCCACATACATATGACGCACCCGGCGCTTAATCATGGTCATGATCATGTTGATCCCAAAAGCCAACCAAACCAAAGTAATGGCAATGTCTATGGGCCACTCCAATTCGGCATATTCTTTTGAACTGGTATAGCCTAGAGGTAGGGTTATGGCTGCTGATAAAATAATGAGCTGCCAGCCCCAAAAGTTAAACCAACTCAAAAACTTACTCCACATCGCGGCCTTCAGCAGCCTGGGCATGGAATAATAAATGCCGGTAAAAATGGCGTTGCCCACAAAGGCAAAAATTACCGCATTGGTGTGCAGTGGACGAATCCTGCCAAAGGTGGTAAAGGAGGTGTCCATGTTGGCCGGTACCCACCACAGCTGAAAAGCCGCAAGCAAGCCCACCAGCATGCCCACAACGCCCCACACAACAGTGGCAATTAAAAAGGCCTTGACAATTTTATTGTCGTACTTAAAGTGCTCCATGGTTTTTTGATTCCAATTGTTTGCTTTGGGTCACCCCATCTTCTTGCAGCATGCGCAATGCCGGAGTTTGCGTGTCCTCAAACTGCCCCTTCTTAACGGCCGAAAAAAACAGCCACAAAAAGAGACCTGCAACACACAAACTAATTCCAATCAATACGAGCAATACGTGCATGCGATGGGCATTAAACACTCCAAAGGTCACCTTCTTTCGAGGCTTCAGGAATGAGCCAGGTCAGGGCAAAAAATGATATTTCTCATGTTTTGCGCAAGGGCTTTATTAACAGTTTTTTAGAAAGTTGATTTGACTGACTTTTGACTATTTTTTTTGGGGCGCCGGGCGGGCCCTTGCCTTTACTCCAAAGCCCAAAGGCCCTGTGCCCCTAAGCCGCCCGAGAGCTTCCTTTGGTCGCTTCGGCCGGCCAAGGGGCACAAGGCCTTTGGACTTCGGGGTACCGGCGCGGTCCCTGCGCCTGTATCCTCCGTTTATAAATCACAGCTGTTTTTTTGACTTGTTCTAGCTATCCACCACGTACGACTTATAGCCCAGGCTACCACCGTTAAACTGCTTATAGGCATTAGAATCGCCGCAATTACCGGGTGCAACCATCCGGCCAAGGCAACCCCTACACCTATGGTATTGTACAAAATACTTAAGGTGAAACACTCTTTTATTATAAGTGTAGTTGCTCTACTTAAGCGCAATATGTCGGGAAGGTCGGCTAAATTTCCCGCCTCCAGAATGGCATCGCAAGCCGGAAAAAATCCATTTACCGTGCCCGTTACCGCCACCCCAATATCGGCTTTTTTTAAGGCCGGGGCGTCGTTCAAACCATCGCCCAAAAAGCAGACCTTGCGCTCTTCTTTTTGCAGTTGTTCAATGGCGTTTACTTTGTCCTCGGGTTGCTGCCTAAACAACAAACGGGCTTTTGAACCGGCCCAGCTTGCTAAGGTTTTGGCTTCGCCCTCGTGGTCTCCGCTAAGAATGCATAAGGCATGGCTTTTCCCCAGCTTTTGCAACATGCCCTGAACCCCCTGCCGGTATTGATTCTGAAAGTGAAATCCCCCCAACACGCCTTCGGGGCTTGCAAAAAGGGTTCGGCCTGTGCGCCAAGGGTCATCCGGATGTTGACTTACCCAAGCATAATGTCCCAGTTTCCAACCCTCTGCCGTTTGTAAGCCTTTTCCGGGGAGTTCCTCAAGTGCTAAGCCATTATGCGTCTTTATGTTTTGGCTTTCCAGCCAATGTTTAATGGCCAAACTCACCGGGTGCCGCGATTGCGAAACCATAGAAGCAAGGGTTTGCAGGGCCTCATCCGAGAGCGGCGCTCCATTCCATACCACTTTTCCGGTTTTGCCTTCGGTCAGGGTGCCGGTTTTGTCAAATACCAAGGTTTGCGCATGCGCCAACTCCTCCAAAACCTTGGGTTCGCGCACAAAAAAACGTCGACGAGCCAACAAACGGGCCATATTGCCCGTGGCAAAGGGGGCACTTAAGGCCAAGGCACAAGGGCAAGCAATAATTAGGATAGAGCTAACAATTTCGAGCCAGCGGTCCGGCGATTGGAAATACCAAAACAAGCCGCCACCTAGGGCCACCAACAAGACGGCCAAAATAAACCATCCGGCCAAGGTGTCGGTTAAGCCTTTGCCTTGCGTTTTAAGGACATCTTGCGCGCCTTTGTTCCAAAGTCCCTTAAGGTAGCTTTGGTCGGCTCCCTGTTCCAATTGCATGTCAAAAACCTGCCCGGCATTTCGTGCTCCGGCAAAAACTGCCGTTTGGGCTTTAATGGAGAGGGCTTCGCTTTCTCCGGTTACAAAACTGTAATCCAAGGAGGCCTTGGGGCTGAGTAAGGTGCCATCGGCAGGCACTAAATCTCCGGGAAATAGGCGCACTTTATCCCCTTTTTTTAGCTGACTCACCGGCCGTTCTATTTCGGAACCGGCTTCCAAGGCCACGGCAGAAAGTGGGAGGTAGCCGGCCGGGTCTCGGTCAAACCTAAGCGAATGAAAAATGCGTGCCTGATACCATTTGGCCAGCAATAGAAAGAAAATAAGTCCGGCCAAGCTGTCGGCATAGCCCGGCCCGGTTTCACTCAAGATATCCCATGCCGTGCGAATAAAGAGCACCAGCATACCTAAAGCAAGGGGTATATCAATATGTACTTGTCGGTTTTTTACGGCCAACCAAGCTGTTTTGAGGTAATCGGCCCCGGAAAAAAACAGCAAAGGCAGGCAAAAGGCTAGGTTTAAGTATTGAAAACTTCGGTAAAGCAAAGGATCTTCGGCCTCTGTAAACCCTAAGTATTCGGGAAAACTTAGGAGCATAACATTACCTAAGGAAAACCCGGCAACGCCGAGTTGCTGTATTAAGGTATGGTTGCCTATTCCTTTTTTGTTGTTTTGGGCTTGGTCAGGCTGGGGTGAGTAGCCAATACTGCTAAGCAATAATGCGAGTTCCGAAGCTTTTATGGTGTTGGGGTTTACCCAAAGGTCTATGGTTCTGTTGCTTAGGTTGGCCTCAGCCGAAAGGATTCCGGGATGCAATTCAGGAAGGCGATCGAGCAACCAAATGCAGGAAGCACAGTGCATGCCGGGAAGGTACCAACGCGCCCGCGCCTTATCTTCTTGCCAAAATTTCCAAACCGAATTTAGGTGTTCCGGGGCATCCATCCAGGCAAAGCGGGCCTTTTCGGGGCGATTCGAAGAGCGTTCCGGAAGCGTATAATAGGCTTCTAAGCCGCTGTGGTGCAGCATATGGTATACCTCGGCGCAGGCCGTGCAACAAAAAAGTTCCTTCTCTTTTTGGACCGGGGTAGCGCCAATGGGGTCGCCACAATGAAGACAGGGTTGTTCGGGCGCATGCTCCATGGGGTCAAATGTCAGGAATTGGAGGTTCAAAAAGCATGATTTTGGTCATGCTGTTTTAAAAGAAAACCAACCGCAAGAATCTGTCCATGGAAGACCGGGCCAGGGACAGCAGCGGCAGCCCGGAGGAGCCGGCCTTTGCTAGGGCGCAGCGGCTGGGCGGCGCGCAGCAAGCCCCGGGGGCTGCTTGCCCTAGCATAGGCCGGAGCCGAGGACTATAGCGGATGGCCCGTTCGGCCCCCAAAACGTTCAAATGTCATTAAAACTTGCAAGCTTTCAGTCGAAGTGCTACATTTACAGCGAGCGCAACAACTAGCTATTATGAAAAAACTTGCCGATACGTATCACTGTGCGGATTGCAAGGCACGACACAGGTCGGTATTTAATCAAATTCCTTTTGATGCAGTAGAGGATGTGGATGTAGGAAAAACCTGCTTCCAATTTAAGCGGGGCGAAAGTATTTTTTACGAAGGACATACGCCGCAAGGGGTGTATTGCATTGAGACCGGCAAAGTGAAGATTTACCGAACCGGACCCGATGGCAAAGACCAAATTGTGCGTTTGGCACGTGAGGGAGATATGGTGGGCTATCGGTCTTTGCTTAGTGGCGAAAGGTATAGCAGCACGGCCAGTTGCTTAGAAGAAACTACGGTTTGTTTTGTTCCAAAGACTCAACTTATGGCCTTATTTGCGCGGCAAAGCTGTCTTTCGATGCGTTTTATGCAACAAGCCTGTCATGAGCTGGGTGAAGCAGGTAAGCTAATTACCAATTTGGCTCAGAAAAGCGTGCGGGAACGTATGGCGGAAGTGCTGCTTATGCTCAAAGAAACCTTTGGTCTTACCGAAGACAACGCATTGGACGTGCGTTTATCGCGCGAGGAATTGTCCAACTTGGCCGGCACGGCTACCGAGTCCTGTATACGGGTGCTGTCTGATTTTCAACAAGAGGGTTTGATCCGTTTGGATGGTAAACGCATAGTGCTGGAAAGCATTCCCCGATTGGTGCGGACAGGTCGGGTTGAGGAGTAGTCTGCATTTATTCATTTCTTTTCCTGATATATATCATAGTGTGTAAGTTATGCCCTCATTAGCTTTGTGCTAAGCATGGCAGAAACTACACAAATACGCAAGTTGCCATTTCATCTTTCGGGCTTTGCTTCGCTGTCCGGCGAAACGGTGCACCGAAAAATTACGGTGCAGCGCCTAAGCTGGCCGGGTGTAAAGGTATTGGAACCCCAACCCGGAGTCGGTTATCGATTGATTCGCGGACGTATTGAGCTTTGCCATAAAGAGGGGGCTTGCCTTTGGCTGGGACCGGGCGATTTGTTTGGGTTTGGGCATTGGCCATTTTTAGTCCCCGATTGGAAACACGTGGTGGCGCGCACCAGTTGCATTGACTCCCTAGCAGAGGAAGACCTAAAAATCATAAGTGTGGAAGCTCCCTACTTTATGTTTAGCGCCATGCAAGAGATGCTTAGGCAAATTGCCGAGGTGGAGAAGCAAGCGGGAATGCTTCAAGGCGTGGTACAAGATGAACAACTGTATGCTTTGCTTCAAAATTTGGCGCTCAAATTTGGGCGGGATTCCGAAGGCTTTTTAAATATGCAAGCCAGCAATCAAGAGTTGGCGCAATATTTGGGCGTGAGCCTAAGTACCTTGCGGCGTGGCTTGCTTAGATTAGAGCAAGCCGGGAAAGTGCTTAGGCGCCGAGGGAGGCTCAAAACCATAAGTTGAGCATCAGCTTTGAGTAAAGCCATCCCAGCCTCCGGCTGCAATAGGGTGCGCTTTTCCACTACTGTCTACCATATGGTAGTTGTTTTCTTGGTCTGTGGTGAAACCAATGATGTGCACGTCTGGAATGGATTCCAAAGCATGGGCATGGCTCACTGGAACGGTAAACAACAATTCATAGTCTTCGCCGCCATTTAATGCCAACACAAAGGGATCTAATTTCATGGTCTCAGCCAGCTTATAGACTTCTTGGTCAATGGGTATGCGCTCGGCATCCAAACGGATTCCAAGTTTAGAAGCTTTGGCCAATCTCAGCAAATCTGTAGCTAAACCATCGGAGACATCGGTCATGGCGCTCACCGGAATGTTGGCTTCTTTTAAATGTCCGAGGACATCGAAGCGCGCTTCAGGCTTTAGTTGTTTTTCGAGCAGGTAGGGAAATTCTTCTAGGTCGGGTTGTACTTCCGGGTTGGCTTTAAAGACCTCTTTTTCTCTGTCCAATAGCAAAAAACCGGCAAATGCAGCGCCCAAGCTCCCGCTTACACAAATTACTTCGTTGGCTTTTGCTGTGTTTTGGCGAAAGGCTTTGCCCGGCTCAACTTCTCCAATAGCCGTTAAGTTAATATGTAAATGTTGAAGGGAAGGGGAGGTGTCGCCACCAACCAAGTCGACCTTATACATGCTGCAAGCCAATAAAACGCCGGCAATGAGTTCCTCGTAGGCTTCGAGGGTAAATTTTGGAGGAAGCGCAAGGCTTAGTAAAACTTGCGTTGGCTTAGCGCCCATGGCGGCGATGTCGCTCAAATTGACCACTACCGCTTTGTATCCCAAATGCTTGAGGGGGCTGTAGGACAGGTCAAAATGAACGCCTTCGGTAAGTAAATCGGTGGTTATGACTTGCTCCATGTTTTTTGTTTGAAGCAAAGCCGCATCGTCTCCTATGCCAAATATGGAGGAAGGGTGCTGAAGCTGCACTCTTTCGCGAATGAGCTCAATGAGTTTGGCTTCTCCTATTTGACCTAAGGGTGTTTTTTCAGAATTTTCTAGCAACATATGGGCAAATATCGCTTGCTTATGCCGATTGTGGGCTCTATTTTTGTGCCAAATAAAGTTATTTAGAATTTTTCTAAATAAGCTTAAACATCTTTTAGATTTGTACGTTCCACCTATTGAAACGCTATGATAACGGTAACCGAAAAAGCAAAAAAAAGATTGAGCGAGCTCATGCTTGCCGATTCCTACGATCCATCCACACACTTTGTGCGCGTTGGGGTCAAAGGAGGAGGCTGTTCCGGCCTTTCTTACCAGTTGGCTTTCGATAAAGAATCTTCTGATCAAGACCAGGTCATTGAAGACAATGGCATGCGCATCGTAGTGGACAAAAAAAGTTTGTTGTATCTGGCCGGTACCTCCTTGGAGTTTTCAGATGGGCTAAACGGCAAAGGTTTTGTCTTTCATAATCCCAATGCCTCGCGCACTTGTGGTTGCGGGGAAAGTTTTTCTCTTTAACCAGACGCTATGACTGAACAAGATAAATTACTCAACGAAGTCACCACAAGAGAATACCAATACGGTTGGTCGACCGATTTAGACATGGAAAGCTTGCCGCCCGGTCTAAACGAAGATACCGTACGCTTTATTTCGGCCAAAAAGGAGGAGCCTGAATGGCTGTTGGAGTGGCGCTTAAAGGCGTTTAGGTATTGGCAAACCATGAAGGAACCCAAATGGGCGCATGTGTCCTATCCGCCGGTGAACTTTCAAGACATCATTTACTATGCGGCACCAAAAACCAAACCCCAATACGAGTCTTTGGATGAAGTAGATCCCGAATTGCTCGAAACCTTCAATAAATTAGGAATCTCTTTAGAGGAGCAAAAAATGTTGGCAGGGGTAGCCGTAGATGCAGTCATTGACTCGGTTTCCGTTAAAACTACCTTCAGAGAAAAGCTCGCTGAAGTAGGTATTATTTTTTGTTCCATTTCGGAGGCTGTTAAAGAACACCCGGAATTGGTGAAGAAATACCTCGGCTCGGTGGTGCCTTACAAAGACAACTTCTATGCAGCGCTCAATTCCGCGGTTTTTTCGGATGGTTCTTTTGTATACATTCCCAAAGGCGTGCGCTGCCCCATGGAATTAAGCACTTACTTCCGAATCAATGCTATGAACACCGGACAGTTTGAGCGGACCCTTATTGTGGCCGAAGAAGCCTCTTATGTAAGTTATCTTGAAGGATGCACTGCTCCCATGCGCGACGAAAATCAGCTCCATGCAGCTGTGGTAGAATTGGTGGCTATGGAGGATGCGGAAATCAAATACTCGACCGTACAAAACTGGTATCCCGGCGATAAGGACGGCAAAGGAGGTATTTATAATTTTGTAACCAAGCGCGGCATTTGCGCCGGAGATCGCTCCCATATTTCTTGGACTCAAGTAGAAACCGGATCGGCCATTACCTGGAAATATCCTTCCGTAATTTTAAAGGGCGATCACTCCGTGGGCGAGTTTTTCTCCGTGGCCGTTACCGGAAACAAACAACAAGCCGATACCGGAACCAAAATGGTGCACTTGGGCAGAAATACCAAAAGTACCATCATAAGCAAAGGCATTAGCGCCGGGGAGTCTAACAACAGCTACCGAGGCCAGGTGAAAATGGCTCCAAAGGCCAAAGGTGCTCGTAACTTTTCGCAATGCGACTCCCTACTGCTGGGAAGCCGTTGCGGGGCACATACCTTTCCTTACATTGAAGTGGATAACTCCACCGGAAAGGTAGAGCACGAGGCCACTACTTCCAAAATTGCCGAAGACCAGATTTTTTACCTCAACCAACGCGGTATTCCTACCGAAAAGGCAGTGGCACTTATCGTAAACGGCTATTGCCGCGAAGTACTCGATAAATTGCCCATGGAGTTTGCGGTTGAAGCAAGGAAATTGCTGGAAATTTCTTTGGAAGGATCGGTAGGATAAGTATTGTTAACGCTAAGAATCGAAATACATGTTGAACATTAAAAACCTCCATGCCGAAATCGAAGGCAAGGAGATTTTAAAGGGCTTGAATCTGGAAGTCAAGCCCGGAGAAGTACATGCCATTATGGGGCCAAACGGTTCGGGTAAGTCTACCTTGGCTTCTGTATTGGCAGGCAAGGAAGAATACGAAGTAACTCAAGGCGAAGTGCACTTTAATGGAAAAGACTTGCTGGAAATGGCTCCCGAAGAAAGGGCCGGTGACGGTTTGTTCTTGGCCTTTCAGTATCCGGTAGAAATTCCCGGTGTTTCCATGATGAACTTTTTGAAAACTTCCATTCAAGAGGTCCGCAAATACAGAGGTCAGGATCCTTTGGAAGCCAAAGAGTTTTTGAAACTGGTCAAAGAGAAGCAAGCCCTCGTAGAATTGGATAAAAAACTGGCCAACCGCTCTGTAAACGAAGGTTTTTCGGGGGGAGAAAAAAAGCGCAATGAGGTTTTTCAGATGGCTATGTTGGAGCCAACCCTTGCCATTTTAGACGAAACCGATTCCGGGCTGGACATTGATGCCCTGCGCATTGTAGCCGATGGAGTAAATAAACTGCGTAGCCCCAAAAATGCTTTTGTGGTCATTACCCACTATCAGCGCTTGTTGGATTATATCGTGCCCGATGTGGTTCATGTGCTCTACAAAGGAAAAATTGTGAAATCAGGCCCCAAAGAGCTGGCCCTTGAATTGGAAGAAAAAGGCTACGATTGGCTAAAACTCTCCTCAACCGAGCAAATTGAAGGATAAAATGAGCATGAGCTTTGATACTTGGCTAAACCAAGCTGCCGAAGATGCTAGCGGTTCTAAGGGCTTAGAGCGGCAATCGGAGGCCTTGCAACGTGCAAAAGCTTTAGGGAAACCTACCGTAAAGCAAGAAATTTGGAAATATGCCCCCATTGAGTCCTTACTTAACGAATTGCCTTGGTTTCAGGAAAATCCATCCCAAAAGCCGGCGCCAATACCGGGCCATTTGCTTGGCTCTTGGCAATACAGAGATGAAGCATTTTGCCATAAAGACGCCTCCGGATGGTTTGTGGCTTCCTTAGCCTACATGAACAAACACCACCCGGATACCCTGCATCAATTTTTTGGAGCGGCCCCAACCCGCGAAGACGATGTTTTTGCCGAACTAAATACCGGCCAAGCCCAAGCCGGACTGTTTTTTTATGTGCCCAAAGGCCTGCACCTGAATGCGCCCCTCTCTTGGCTTGATGAAGGCCCGGATTTGGATCCCGTGCGCTGCATTTTCCATCTGGAAGAAGATGCCTCCATGGCCTTAGACTATCGTTTGCTCGAAGGAAATGCCTTGCCCGGTTTGCTTAATCATGCTTGGGAAATCCACCTCGATCGTGGCGCTAAACTCAGTCTATACCGAAAATTGGCTCAAGGAACCCATAGAGGTTTGGTGCATCATACCCTCGCCAAGCTTCACGCAAAATCTTGCTTAGAAATACATACCAGCAGCTTGGATGCTCGTTTTCAACGCCTAAACTACTTTGTAGACCTGTGCGAAGAAGAGGCCCATGCAGAAATTATTGGACTTCAAGCTCCGGAGCTTGAACAGCACATCAATACGCGGGTCGATTTGAGGCACTTGGCGCCCAATTGCACCAGCCATCAAGAATACCGGTCCATTTCCAGAGGCAAGGCACAAGCTGTGTTTTCCGGTAAAATACTCGTGGCTCGAGATGCCCAAAAAACCTTGGCTTATCAACATGCCGCCGGCTTAATTTTGGATGAGCAGGCCAAAGTATATGCCAAACCCGTGCTGGAAATTTATGCCGATGACGTAAAATGCAGCCATGGAGCTACTACCGGACAACTCGACGAGGATGCCCTGTTTTACTTAAGAGCTCGAGGTATTTCTGAAGCCCAAGCCCGTAGAATGCTCACCGAAGCCTTTTATGGAAGTGTGTTGGATAAACTGCCTCAGGGAGACCTCAAAGAAGAAATCGAAAACGACCTGCGCAATAAATGGAGCTAAGCATGACCGCTCAACTACCTGACAATCAATCTTGGCGAAAGGGGAGCATAGCCGAACCTGTAGACTGGGAAAAACTTCGAAACGATTTCCCCATCCTACAAAGGCAAGTCAATGGTCACCCTTTGGCCTATTTAGACAATGCAGCCTCCGCTCAAAAACCATGGCAGGTAAAAGAAGCCGAGCAGGCCTTGTACGACCATTATTATGCCAACGTGCACCGGGGAGTGCATACCTTAAGTCAAGAAGGTACCGATGCCTTTGAAGAAGCCCGTGCCTGGGTAGCTTCTTTCATTAACGCACCCGAAAAAGAAGAGGTGATTTTTACCAAGGGAACCACCGATGGCATCAATTTATTGGCCTATACCTTCGGCTTGGATTACCTGAAACCGGGCGACGAAATTTTGCTCACCGGCATGGAGCATCATGCCAATATTGTGCCTTGGCAACTGGTTGCCCGTAGAACCGGGGCGGTAATTAAAGTGGTGCCTGTGCTGGAAAACGGCACCTTGGATCTCGAATCCTTTGACAAGCTACTGAGCGAAAAAACCAAGCTTTTGAGCATGGTTTGGGTCTCCAATAGTTTGGGAACCATCAATCCGGTGGATTACATGGTCCAAAAGGCCAAGTCTTTGGGGGTACCGGTGCTGCTTGATGCGGCACAAGCTGCTCCCCATCTGGCGGTAGACGTTCAGGCTTTGGATGTAGACTTCCTCGTTTTTTCGGCACATAAAGTTATTGGACCCACCGGATTTGGAGTCTTGTACGGCAAGCGCAAGTGGCTCGAAAAGCTGCCTCCTTTTATGGGAGGTGGTGACATGATTGACCAAGTGCGCTTCGAGGAAACCACCTTCAATGCCCTGCCCCATAAATTCGAAGCCGGTACGCCACACATCAGCGGTGCCATTGGCTTTTGTGCCGCGCTAAAATATTTGGCCCATATTGGAATGGATAGGGTAGCGGCAAGAGAACAAGCATTGGGAGAATTGTGCCGCACCAAACTTCGGGAAGCATTTCCCAAGCTGCGCTTTATAGGAGAAGCTCCGGAACGGGTAGCCGTAGTCAGTTTTCTTTTGGGTGAAGCCCATCCCTACGATGTAGGATTTATCCTCGACAAGGAAGGCGTTGCCGTGCGTACTGGCCATCACTGTTGCCAACCTTTAATGGATCGCTTTAAAATCCTCGGAACCGTAAGGGCCTCCTTTGCATTTTACAATAAGGAGTCCGAAATTGATCAACTCATTACAGCCCTAACCAAAGCTCAAAAAATGTTGTTGCCATGAGTTACCCCAGCATACAAGAAATTGGAGACGAAATCGTAGAAGAGTTTTCCTGGTTTAGTTCTTGGGAAGAAAAGTACGAGCATTTGATCGAAATGGGCAGGCAATTGCCTATTATTGAGGATGTTTATAAAACCGACGACCGACTGGTGCGCGGCTGCCAGTCCAGGGTATGGTTGCATGCCGAGTCCGAGGACCAAAGGGTGGTATTCCGTGCCGACTCCGACGCAATCATTACCAAAGGCATTGTGGCCCTGCTGGTGCGTGCGCTTAGTCACCAACCCGCAGAGGATATTGTCCGAAGCGATTTGAGCTTTATCGATGCCATTGGACTTAAAGCCCACTTATCGCCTACGCGCAGCAATGGACTGGTGTCTATGATTCAGCAAATGAAACAATACGCCGGAAGCCAATTAAACCATTGAACCATGCAAGAGCAAATCATCGAACGCATCAAAACCGTGTACGACCCGGAAATCCCGGTGGACGTTTACGAACTAGGCTTGATTTACGATATTGAAGCCCGAAACGAGGGCAAGGCCGTGCATATTCTTATGACCCTCACCAGTCCCAACTGCCCTGCTGCCGAAGAAATTCCGGCCGAAATCGAACAGAAAGTAAAAGAAATCGATGGGGTAGAGCAGGTGACCGTGCAAATTACCTTTGATCCGCCTTGGGACAAAGACATGATGAGCGAAGAAGCGCAATTGGAATTGGGGTTTTTATAGGTTTTGGGGGGCTGAACCGCGCTGCTGCCTGCAAATCCTCGCCCGGAGACCACTTGTGGCTAAAGGCTACGGGGTCCCCCAAAAGAATTTGGGGGCCTCCGTTCCTTAAGCCACAAGGGCCTCCGAGCTCCGGGTTTTCCGGCGCATCGCTGCCCCGGGTTCCTTTATTCTCCGGCATTAGGCTTTCTAAGCCTTTCAAGAATAATTTAACAAACTTGTTAGTTGCCTGATTTGCAGGTTCTAAAACAGGGTTTGGCCCTACATTCTTTTTTTTCCCTGAATCATGACTTGATTTCTTTTTTCTTTCTTTGTTGACCTAATGCAGCAACTTGCCTTAATTTGGCCTTGCTTTGCAAACCATTGCCTATGCCTAAACATTTAGTGATCGTCGAATCCCCCGCCAAAGCCAAAACCATTGAGGGTTACCTCGGTAAGGATTTTTTGGTACGTTCTTCTTACGGTCATGTGCGCGACCTGGCCTCCAAAGGCATTTCCGTGCGGATTGACGAAAACTTTGAACCCGAATACGAAGTACCCGCCGACAAGAAAAAGTTGGTGGCCGAGCTAAAAAAACTGGCCAAAGCCGCCGAAACAGTTTGGTTGGCTTCGGATGAAGACCGCGAAGGGGAGGCCATAGCCTGGCACTTGTTTCAATCTTTAGGCCTTAAAAAGGAAAATACCCGGCGCATTGTTTTTAACGAAATCACCAAAACGGCTATTCTTAAAGCCATAGATAACCCACGCCAAATCAACGAAGACTTGGTAAATGCACAGCAGGCCCGACGTGTGTTGGACCGCTTGGTTGGCTATGAATTAAGTCCGGTGCTTTGGAAAAAGGTCAAACCCAGCTTGTCCGCCGGTAGGGTGCAATCGGTGGCTGTTCGTTTGGTGGTAGACCGCGAGCGCGAAAGGGAAGCCTTTAGCGCCGAAACCTATTTTAAGGTGGTGGCTCATTTTACCAACGAGCAAGGCGCTCACGGTTTTAAGGCCGAACTCAACCAACGACCCGAAGATGCCGCCACGGCCTCGGAGTTTTTACAGCACTGCGCTTCGGCTAGTTATAAGGTAAGCAGTCTGGAAACCAAACCGGCCAAACGTACCCCGGCAGCACCTTTTACTACCTCTACGTTGCAACAGGAAGCTTCGCGCAAACTGGGTATGCCGGTAGGAAGAACCATGCAACTGGCGCAAAGACTCTACGAAAGTGGTAAAATAACCTACATGCGTACCGACTCGGTCAACTTGTCGGACTTTGCCCGCCAAAGTGCTGCAGAGGTAGTGCGCAGTCAATACGGCGACAAGTATCATAAAGAAAGGCAATACGCTACCAAAGCAAAGGGTGCACAGGAAGCCCACGAGTGTATTCGCCCAACCAATTTTGCCACGGAAGCGGCCAGTAGCGATGCTTCCGAGCAACGCTTGTACGAGCTCATCCGCAAACGCGCTTTGGCAAGCCAAATGGCCGATGCCCAACTCGAAAAAACTACCGCAAAAATTGCCGTATCCGGAAGAGAAGAATTGTTTGTGGCCCGTGGTGAGGTAATAAAATTTGAAGGGTTTTTAAGTCTTTATCTCGAAAGCACCGACGACGAAGACGAGGACAAAGAAGATGCCGGCTTGTTGCCACCCATGACAGAACAACAGAACCTTCTCTTGGCCCAAATGAAAGCCACCCAGCGTTTTTCTCAGGCTCCCGCCCGATATACAGAGGCTTCTTTGGTCAAAAAGCTCGAAGAACTAGGCATAGGACGACCTTCGACCTATGCTCCAACCATCTCTACCATACAAAAGCGTGGCTATGTAGTAAAGGAAGAACGAGAGGGCCACATTCGAAAATACCGCGTGTTTACGCTTGAACAAGGTGAGGTAAAAAGCCAGGAGGAAAGCGAAACCACCGGGGCCGAAAAAAACAAACTGTTTCCTACAGACATTGGTATGGTAGTCAATGACTTTTTGGTGGAGCATTTTGAGCAAATTATGGACTATCACTTTACCGCTAGGGTAGAGCAAGAGTTCGATGAAATTGCCGAAGGTAAAAAGGCCTGGGACAAAATGATTGACGGTTTTTACGGACCATTTCACGAAACCGTAAAAACAACGGAGGAAACCAGCGGCAAAGCAACGGGCAAGCGTTTGTTGGGTGAGGACCCAAAATCCGGTAAGCCGGTCTATGCATTGGTTGGTCGTTACGGCCCCATGGTGCAAATTGGGGATGTAGAAGACGAGGAGAAGCCTAAGTTTTCTAGCCTTCAGAAAGGCCAAAGCATTCAAAGTATTGAGCTGGCGGAGGCATTAAAACTCTTTGCTCTACCCCGAAGCTTGGGCGAATTTGAAGAAAAAGAAGTGAGCGTAGGGCGGGGAAGGTTTGGTCCCTATGTGCGGCACAACAGCAAGTTTGTTTCCATTCCTAAAGAGGAGGATCCCTTAGAAATAGATTTGGCACGTGCGGTAGAGCTGATTAAAGCAAAACGAGAAGCAGAAGCCAATCGAATCATCCATGATTTTGGGGGAGATCCTCCGGTACAGGTATTGAGAGGTCGTTACGGGCCATATATTTCTATCGGAAAAGAGAATGTTCGAATTCCCAAAGATGTGGAACCAGAGCAATTGACCCGTGAGGCCTGCCTGGCCATTCAAAAGGAAGCACCTAAGAAAAAAGGTAGAGCAAAAAGCAGCAAAAAATAACTAAGCCTTAGGATTTGGCGCCCGGATGGAACGGAAAGCCCGGAGCACAGCGGCCCCTAAGGCATGAGCTGAGGAGGCCCCGACACTTCGGGGACCCCGCAAGCCATAGCCTTGGGAGGCCGGTGTGCGAGGACTTGCAGGGACAGCCGGAAAAGCGCCCCAAAAAAGACAAAGAAAACATCGATATTTAGACCATGGAAAACAGCTGGCAGGAGTGGGAAGAGTGTTTTCAGCCGGTAGCGGGTCAGGTGCTGGCCGAGGACTACAATGCGGCGCAATGGGGCGCTCATTTAAAGTACTTTTCGGGTAACAATGATTTTCCGGACGTTCCCGGAACGGGCTTTGACATTGTTTTGTTGGGCTGCGGTTACGATATGGAGGACCTTTCGGCCTCTTGTAATCAAACCCCGGACTCGGTAAGGCACTGGTTTTATCGCTTATACAAAGGCGACTATGCTGTTCGTGTGGCCGATTTGGGTAATTTTTCTTTGCGCCGCAGCGTGGAAGAGACTTGCCTGCAATTGGGGCGCATTATGGCCGAAATTCAAGAATCCGGAGCTGTGCCTTTATTGATTGGCGGTGGTTCGGAGTTGAATTTTTCTATGTACCGGTCTTTCACTTTATTGGGGCGTTACGCTAATTTATTGGAAGTTTCGCCTGTATTGCATTTTAAAGAAGTGAGCGAAGCGCTGACTCCGGAAAATGTGTTGGGCCGAATGCTTGGAGAAGAACCCCAAATGCTGTTTCATTATTGCAATTTGGGCTATCAAACTTATTTTAATCCACCCGAGTTGTTGGGTTTGTTTAAACAGTTTCATTTTGATTTGATGCGTCTTGGGGAGGTTCGAAGCCGTGTGGAAACTACGGAGCCTTTGATCCGCGACGCGCATTTGGTTGGCTTAAATATGGCAGCGGTGCGTAAAGCCGATGTGCCTCATGCGCCGGGAGCTTCGCCCAATGGCTTGGCCGCCGATGAAATCTGCAGACTGGCGCGGTATGCGGGTTTGAGTCATAAATTACGCGCAGTTGCCTTGACCGGTTTAGCGCCTGATTTGGCTCAGCAAAGTGCGGATGCGCACTTGGCGGCGCAAGTAATTTGGCATGTGTTGGAAGGTTTTTACGTGCGCAAACCTGAGACCTTAGAGGTGGATGCTGAGCCCTACCTGCGTTTTACGGTGCCTATGAAAGGATTTCCGGAGGAAATTACCTTTTATAAGAACCAAGTTTCGGAAAAGTGGTGGATGGGAGTTCCCGTAGCCGGCAAATGGCAAACGCAAATGAAGCTGGAGGAGTACTTAGTGCCCTGTGGAATGGAGGATTATGAAGCTGCTGCAGGTCAAGAATTGCCTGAAAGATGGCTGCAAAGGTTCCATAAGTTAAATGATTGAAAAAATTTAAATACCAGATTATTAGCCACTTAACACTTGCATGCTAAAATTTATACCCCTAAGGTTTGGTGTGTACGCAAAAAAAAATCCATATATTTACGCTTTAAGTGTATGAACATAAGCCTAAAATTATCAGGCCGTTTATGAGAAAATACCTACTTACCGCCCTAATAGCAGCGGGTTTTGCACAGGGAGTCTCTGCCCAGCAAGACCCACAGTTTACTCAGTTTTTTTACAATAAGCTGGTGATGAATCCTGCCTATGCAGGGTCAAAAGATATGCTTTGTTTCACCGGACTGTTTCGCTCACAATGGGTTGGTCTAGACGGTGCGCCTACATCCTGGCTGTTTTCAGCCGATGCTCCACTTCCTTTTAAGCCTGGAGGCCAAGACTTTGGTGTTGGGTTTACTGCGCTTGGGGATTATATTGGCTTTGAAACCAATCATAGTTTTCGATTGGCTGCCAACTGGAAAGCACCCAATATGATTGGGCCAGGTTACCTGCGGGCCGGATTGGATTTGGGTTTGACCAGCAAAGGCATTAATAATGCTACCTGGATATACCCAACGCCACAAAATGAACCGGACATTGATGCATTAAATAACAACTCCAATATGGCCATGGAATTGGGTGTGGGTGCCTATTGGTACAACACCAATTTTTATGCGGGTATTTCAGCCTTGCACTTGGCCGGCATGCGTTATGCCGATGTGAACATTACTCAAGCCCGCCACATGTTTATAATGGGAGGCTACACTTGGGAAGAACCTTTTCACCCGGATTGGGATTTTAATCCTAATGTGTTGATTAAAACTGATTTCGCTACTGCGACAGCCGACTTCAATGTGAATGCTATTTGGCGGAATTTCGTTTGGGGTGGTCTAACCTACCGCCTAGAAGATGCCATTGCCATTAACTTAGGTGCAGACTTAGGTATATGGAAGCCTTCGTTGGAGTCCCTTCAAATAGGTTACAGCTACGATATCAATCTGTCGAGGTTGAGTTCGTACAACTCTGGTTCGCACGAGATTTCAGTGCGTTATTGTCTTAATTTAAGTAAACCTCAAGTGATTATTCCAGGATATTCGGTTCGGTATACTGACACAAGTGACCGCGTAGCCCCTGAATTCAAATGAAACCGCTAAGACAATAAACCCAAGGTTTCTCTCGTTTAAGCCATGAACACATTCGCCAAAAACAATCTTCCCATGAAACAACTGATCATATTTGCCAGCCTTATTTGGTTGCTCACCAGTTGCGCAGGGTCCGACCATGGCCAGCTGGTTGGGGTGCAAGGTCGCCCGCGCTGGTATCAAGCCGACCCCTATGGCATGGTGTATCTACCTATGGGTAGTTACAATATGGGTAGCAGCGATCAAGACGTTCCTTCGTCTTTCTACGCTCCCGCCAAAACGGTTTCGGTGCAAGCCATGTACATGGACCAAACCGAAATTTCGAACAACGAGTACCGACAGTTTGTCTATTATGTGCGTGACTCCCTAGCGCGTCGTCTCATTGCCGAGAACCTAGACGAGGATTACCATATCATGGAAAATGACTATGAGGAAATCCTTGATCCCCCATTGTTGGTATGGGATATGCGTATTTATTGGGACGATCCCGAATTCCGTGAGATTCTTGAGGAATTATACTACGTAGAAGACCAGCGTTATTTCCGCAAGCGCGAAATCAACGTGGATAAGTTGGTGTACACCTATTGGTGGATCGATTTTCAAGAAGCTGCTAAGTACAAGTACCGCAGAAATTCGGACGACATTGAAACTCCAATGCATGACCGTAAGGAGTTTTTGCGCAAGGAGTCCGTTAGGATTTATCCCGATACCTTAGTTTGGGTTGCCGACTTCTCTTACAGTTACAACGAACCCATGACCAAAATGTATTTTTGGCATCCTGCATACGACAATTATCCTGTGGTAGGTGTAGATTGGTTGCAAGCCAACGCTTTTTGCAACTGGAGAACAGAATACATGAACAATTATTTGGTTTGGAACGGTGACTTCCCCGTACACGATTTCCGTTTGCCTACTGAGTCTGAGTGGGAGTACGGAGCTAGAGGTGGTCGCGATTTAGCCGCCTTTCCGTGGGGATCAAACTATCTTCGTAACAGCCGCGGTTGTTTCTTGGGCAACTTTAAGCCGATGCGTGGTAACTATATTGATGATGGTGGCTTCCATACCGTACCTGTCGATTCTTACAACCCCAATGATTTTGGTCTGTATTGTATGGCTGGAAATGTGGCTGAATGGACATCAGGAGCCTTTGAAGAAGCCGGTTACAATTGGAGTCATGACTTGAACCCGGATTTGAAGTATTTGAGTCAAGATAATGATCCACCCGCGCTAAAAAGAAAAGTAGTTCGTGGTGGCAGCTGGAAGGATGTTGGTTTTTACCTGCAAGTGAGTACCCGATCCTACGAGTATGAGGATACTGCAAAAAGTTATGTTGGCTTTCGTTGTGTGCAAACCTTCATGGGCCGAGACAAGGCGGATTTTGAATAAATTCGCTTGGTATTAAAATATGTAACCGCATGTTGCGTTTACTACTGTTGAAATCTATATTCATTTACGTTAACCTAATCTTAAAAGCAAGATGAAATTCCTGCAATCACGCAAAGGCAAAGTGGTAATGAACTTCGTTTACGGGTTTGGAGCCGCCATTGTAATTCTCGGAGCCATGTTTAAAATTATGCACTGGCCCGGAGCATCGGTAATGATTGTTGCCGGTCTGTCTACAGAAGCGGTTATTTTTGCCATCTCAGCCTTTGAACCGCCTCATGAAGAGTTGGATTGGACCTTAGCTTATCCGGAACTGGCAGGAATTCCTTCAGAAGATGGGGAAGGTGGCCACGGTCATGGCCATGGTAGGGCGCTTGCCAAATCTTCAGATCCAGTAAGTCAGGAATTGGACAAAATGCTGGAAGAAGCTAAAATTGGTCCAGAGCTTATCGAAAGCTTAGGCAGCGGTATGCGTCGTTTAAGCGATGCTACTACCAAGTTGGCTGATATGTCTGATGCCGGCGAAGCTACCAATGAGTACATTTCTAATGTGCGCAAAGCCAGCAGCACCGTTAATGATCTTTCAGACTCTTACGTTAAGGCGGCCGAATCTCTAACCGGCTTGTCATCCGATGATGGAGCCTCCTATGGTGAGCAGTTGCAACGTGTGAGCAAAAATTTGGAAGTGCTCAACAGCGTGTATGAATTGCAAATCCAGGGTAGCAAAGATTATATTGAGTCTTCCAGCAAAGCTTACAGCAATATCGCTGAGTTGTTGGAGAATTTGAATGCTTCGGTTGAAGATACCAAGCGTTACAAAGACGAAATCCATGTGTTGGGCAATAACCTGAATGCCTTGAATACCGTGTATGGCAACATGCTTTCTGCCATGAACATGAACCGCGGTTAATTTCGGGTTGATTCATTTTTGATTGTTCATCACTAAAATTTAAAATCCATGGCAGGAGGAAAAGCCAGTCCAAGACAGAAGATGATCAACATGATGTACCTCGTGTTGACGGCCCTTCTGGCCTTGAACGTATCCAAAGAAGTACTAGACGCGTTTGTTAAAGCCAACATCGCACTGAATCAACAGAATGGTGTATTGGTCTCTAAGAACAGCGGTACCTATAATGAGTTGAGTCAGCAGGTGCTGCTTAACCCCAAAGACCCTAAGTACAAGCAAGCCGAGGCTAATGCCAACCAACTTAGCCAGTACGTTAGAGATATGGTAGACTACATTGAACAAACCAAATTGGACTTATTGGTTCATGTAGACGGTGTTGATGAAGCTACGGCTAAAGAACTCGTAGAAGATCCATTTCGTGTCAACAAAAAGGACGACTACGATATGCCTACCAATTTCTTTGGTACCGGTGAGCCTCCCGGGGACAAAGGGCGTGCCAATGAGTTGAAGAAGAAGCTCCAGGAATTCAAAACCAACCTAGCCGGAATTGAAATTCCCGGAGTGGCAGATACTTTGCTTGCTAAGGCCTTGGCGTCAATTGAGTTGAATGACCCTGACCCCAACAGTGAAACTGTTCTTAAGCACCGTTTGGTGACCTGGGAACTTCAGAATTTCTATCATTTGCCGCTGTCTGCTGCTCTTATGGAATTGGCTCGTTGGCAAAACGTAGTACGCGGTGCTGAGGCTGAAGTTTTAAAATTGATTTGGGACGGCATCTCTGCCAATGCCGTTAAGTTCGACGCGGTGGTAGCCAGAGTGGTACCTAAATCTACTTTCGTTGTTTCCGGTGGTGAATTTGAAGCCGATGTATTCCTTGCTGCTTACAACACTACCCTTAAGCCTGAGATTGTTTATGGTTCTGCCGTAGATTCCGCTTCAGGAGAGGTAGCCAATCCCAATATTTTGGATACTGCAAACATCATCAATGGGGTAGGACTTATTAAAGTTTCTGCTAGTGGTACCGGGGAGCGTACCTTCGCAGGTGTGATTAACCTCATGGATAAGGCCACTGGCGACAAGCGTCCATACCCATTCCAAACCAAGTATACTGTTTCTCCCCCTATGGCTTCTGTAGCTGCAGATAAGATGAACGTTTTTTATGTTGGTCTGGATAACCCTATTACTGTTTCTGTTCCCGGTTATTCTCCAGAAAAATTAGTAGTCACCACTTCTGGACCCATTTCTGTTAGTGGATCTAACGGTAAGTACACCGTAAAGGCTTCAAAAACCGGACCGGCTAAAGTAAATGTTTCTGTAAAAACCGATGACGGTAAGAGCATCTCTATGGGATCTCAAGAGTTCCGTTGTAAGGCTATTCCTACGCCGGTAGTAAAATGGGCAGGAGCTAAGAATGGAGAATTGGTATCTGCCGGAATGGCCTCCCAATCGCCGCTTATTCCAGAGATGGAAAACTTCGATTTTGAAGTTTATTCCAAAATTGTGAGCTATACAGTTACTTACTTTGAACAAGGTATACCTCGTGACAAAACCGTTTCGGGAAATGTTATTCCTAGCGATGTTGCAGGGCAAATTAGAAGTATGCGCCGCGGTCAAAAGATTTATTTCGATGATATCGTAGTGCAATTGCCCTCCGGAGAGCGCCGTAAGGTAAACGCCCAATTTAAAATCAAATAAATCGCATAGCTATGTTGCGTCTTACTTCTTTATCTCTTTGTTTTTTTCTCAGTTTGCAGCTTTCTGCCCAGACTGATGGAGGAAATACCGGTGGTGGTCAAACACTCGAGCCTGAATTTCGGGATAGTCCTTATCAAAGGATTCATGGCGAGAATAGACGAGTAGTGCCTTATCCACACCTTAGAGAAGCAGACGTAACAAAGCAATGGCGCGTTTGGAGGGAAATTGATCTTCGGGAGAAGATGAATCAGGTGTATTATTATCCTTTAAGCCCTACCAATCAGCGGAAGAACTTCATTACTATTGTGCGTGATGCGGTACTGACCAACGAGTCAATGACCCCATTTGATGCAGCTTCAGACGATTTTATCGCAGAAATTACTACTTCAGATGTTGCTTCTATGGGTGCTTATAGAGATACTCAAATGATTCCCGATCCGGAACCACCCTATGAGCTAAAACCTAAAGTCATTGATGAGCCCTTCAGGCCAGAAACGGTAAAGAAAATCTGGCTCAAAGAAGATTGGTTTTTCGACCGGCAGCGCTCAGTTATGGAAGCCCGTATTTTGGGTATTTGTCCCGTAATGCAGGTATTTGACCGAACTACCGGTGAATTCCGTTACAACAAGCCTATGTTTTGGGTGTACTTTCCTCAAGCCAGGAATACCTTTGCTCAGGAAGAAGTATACAATACCAGCAATTTCGGCCAGCGTCTTACTTACGATGACGTGTTTATGAAGCGTATTTTCGCATCTAAGATTAGAAAAATCGACAATGTGCACGATCGCAGAATTGAAGATTATCTCAAAGGTGTTCATGCATTATTGCGTGGAGAGGAAATCAAAGATGAGCTCTTTACCTTCGAACACGATATGTGGGAACAATAAGATGCTTTAAATTTTTACAAAAGAGTCCTTCGGGGCTCTTTTTTTTGCTTTTAATTTTACTGAATCGAGATAAGAGGGTTCACCTGCGGATATCTTTACGGAGATCCCGCCCTTACCGCTGGGACACGGCTCTTATGTCCTCACCGAAGTGTGCGGAGACCTTTCACCTGACCGTGCCTTAATTCGAACCGACGCTGCGGTCGGTTTCAAAGACCCCTGACGCTTTGGTCAGGAACTTCATATTTAAAGCATAACGCGGCAACGGTATCAATAAGTAAACGGTATGCATGGGTTCAACAAAAAAAGTCCCGGCAGTTTTTACCGGGACCCAGCTGAGTAATTCAGTTTTTGGAATAATCCGAATCTTATTCTTTACTCGTAATCGTACATTTGATTGTTGATTTCATAGGGATACAAATCATCCAAATAAAAACCATTGATGAACAAGTTTTTGGTGGCCTGCTCCGAAATGTAATTGTTTCCATTAGGATCGGAAGTGAAAAACTCATCCCAGGCCGGTGAGCCACTTACATCAGGACTCCAATCGTTTTCCGGATCACCAAAAATGGGACTGTAGAAATAATAGTAGCCGGTAGAGTCTCCATTCAAATTATATACTTTGGCCCGAATGGTAATCAAATTGATTTCGTTATTCCCCAAATTTCCATTCCAACGAATGCTTCCTCTATGCAAGCCTTCGCCAAAAAAGGTTGAGAAATAATACTTGTATTCAATTTGTTGGTAGTTCAAACCCGCATTGTTTTCTTGGACCAAAAAGTCTGCAATGCATAGCACTCCTTCGTAGGTTTTCTCCGGTACATCTGTCACATAGTCGTAGCCTCCGCAAGAGGTAAAGGTGTTTACGGTTGTGTTGCCGCCTCCTCCGCCGCCACCACCGCCGCCGCCGCCGTTGTCATTGTCATCTTCGGCGTTGCATCCTGCAAACGCCAGAATGAAAACCATGCTTAGAAATTTAAAGTGTGATAATGATTTAATCATCTCTGTATTAGTTAAATAATTGAGCTGAAAAATAGTAAAAAGACTTAATTGAGTAGCTTAAACAATCAAATTTAATTTCTCATTTTTTTGTGGGTTAACAGCGGACTGTCAAAAAGCCTAACCTCGAATTAAGCGTGTTCTTTTTTACAGCATTTATGTTCGTTTGAGTGCATAAAAAATTTCTGAATGCTCAGATAGTTCTAAATAAACCAAACCTTCTTTTCCTTGAGACTTGTTTGATTTTCCGTTATAAAGCATTTAACTCGCTGCTATTAAAAGACTCTTGATTCATAGATTCATTTCAAGACTATGCATTACGCACAAAGAAAGGCAGCGATTCCATGGTGCAAATATGTCAAAGGGGTAAGCTTTGGGTGCAAGGTTTGATTGTTCGGTTTGGCAACTCCCGCAACCCTAAATAATACATTTGGCAGGCTTACCGAACGATCAATATATTCCAGCATTTGAATTTGAATCATTTTTTTACGTAAATAGTTTGAACTATATTTTTAAGAAAGAAATATTTATTATTTTAAGCGCTATTGTCAAAAAATATCTATTATTACCTTTTGTTTTTATTGGATAGAACCTAACCAATGGACTTTTAACTCGGAAAGTTGTGAAGTTTAATTATGCGCATTATTGTAACCGGCGGTAGTGGATTTGTTGGATCTACATTAGTCCCGAAACTTTTGGAGGATGGGCATAGCTTATGCATTGGCACAAGTAAACCTAAGGAGATACAACCCCTTCCGTTTTATAAGGCGGTAGATTGGTTTCCCTTGGATTTATGTAGACATGGCGAGTATACACTCCCCTCCGGAGATTTTGACTTGCTAATTCATTTGGCATGGCCCAAGCTAAACAATTACTTAGCTCCTGAGCATTTGACCCACATTCTTCCGGCACAGATTGATTTTGTGAGTCAGCTGCTTAAGCGTGGTGTGCAGCGAGTATTAAGTCTGGGAACCTGTATGGAATACGGTATGGTAGAGGGGGCCATTCCATCTCACCTTCCTACATATCCGGTTACCCCATATGGACTGGCTAAGGATAGCCTTCATAAAGCTTTAACCTTACTTGCGCCTATCTACTGTGCTAATCTTCAATGGCTAAGGGTTTTTTATTTGTATGGAAATCCTCCAAGAAGAGGAACATTGCTCGATAAACTGAATAAAGCGGTGGACGAGAACCTGCCGGGTTTTCCAATGAGTAAAGGCAATCAAATTCGTGACTTTGTTGGCATGGACCAACTTATCCAAGAGGTTTTTTGGTACCTAAACCATCCTGAAACTACCGGAGTCTTCAATGTTTGTTCCGGTAAACCTATTACAGTGCTGGAGTTTGTACAAAATTATTTAGCCAAACAGGGGCTTGAGATTGGTCTGGAACCGGGCAAAGTCGCCTATCCCGATTATGAGCCTTTTGCCTTTTGGGGAGTACCCGACCCCAAATGAGGAATCAAGCCTATTCCTTAAGTAATTTGCATTAGGCACCTTTTGCGGTATATTAGCGCAAATTTTATGCATGAATCCCATTAAGGAGTTTAAAGACGAGAAAAAAGCGCGTATAGCCTCTTATGCTAATAATAAAGAGCTGCAAAACGCAAGTAAAGATTTTTTAATCAGCTCCAACAGGGAACAATATTCCTACAATTTCACCTGGATGGGTAGGCCAATCATTCAATATCCACAAGATATGTTGGCCATGCAGGAGCTTATTTGGGAAATTCAACCCGATTTAATTATTGAAACCGGCATAGCCCACGGAGGCTCTTTAATTTTCTATGCCTCCATTATGGAACTCATAGGAAAAGGGAAAGTACTCGGTATCGATATAGACATCCGCGAACATAACCGAAAGGAAATTGAGCAACATCCAATGTTTAAACGCATTGAAATGATTCAAGGCTCTTCTGTTTCTGAGGAGACCTATGCACAGGTAAAATCCCATGCCGAAAAAGCAAAAACCATTATGGTTTGCTTGGATTCCAACCATACCCACGATCACGTGCTTAAAGAATTGGAACTTTACGCCCCTTTTACCTCGGTAAATTCTTACTGCGTTGTTTTCGATACCGTTGTGGAACTTCTCCCCGACGATATGTTCCCAAATCGCCCTTGGTCCGTAGGAGACAATCCCATGACTGCCATGGAGACTTACCTCAAAGACCATCCCGAATTTGAAATCGACCACCAAATCGACAATAAATTGCTGGTTTCCGTAGCTCCCAGAGGCTACCTTAAACGCCTCCGCTAAGGCGCTCCAACCACCGACAACAATTTCCCTGAACCGGCTTTTTCAGTTACCACCAAGTACAGGCCTGGTGCCAGCCCCTTTGTGTCCACAGCACTCCTGCCGCACCAATGTTTCATCTCCGTTCCCGTAAGGTCAACCAAGCGATAGCATGCATCTTCAGATCCTGTCATGCTAAAAAAGTCGTGGCAAGGATTAGGGTAGGGAAATGCCTCTTGTGCACTTAGGTGCTTGTTCACGGACTGTGTACCACATGCTTCACTTATTTCTTGGGGAGATAGAAATCCACTTCTTTGCGCATCTTGACGAAACATGGTCCATTCCGGGCATTGACCTATACCTGCTTCCATCATAAAGGCCTTGCCTACATTTTGTGAATCCGGAGTATAGGTGCCATAACCGGCGGCAACAAATACATCCATGGCACCATTGCCGTCAAAATCGGCACAAATGGGGGCATTGTCGGTAAGCACGTAAGGCAAATTAGAAGGAAGGCTGTCGGCTAATGAAATTTCCCAGATAAGCCCTTCAAAAGGCTCTACCGCCAAAACCCTGCCCATAAAGGTGGAAAAAACCAAGTCCAAGGTGTCGTTTCCATTGATGTCGGCAATAGCACATCCCCTAAAGGAAGAAAAAGTTGTAGCAAAACTCCATAAAGTTTGCCCGGTAGCTGCGTCCAAAACCCAAACCCGCTCGTCCAACTGCACCCAATCGTTGTTAAATACCACCAGCTCTAAGGAGCCATTTCCATCCAAATCGGCTACGGAAACGGCACCCATCGTACTTTCCGGAATGTGAATACTCCAGAGTTCAGCACCATCTTCTACATGCAAAGCACGCACATAGCCGTTATTGGTGCCAATCAAGTACTCTTTATTTCCGTCGCCATCTACATCTGCCACCGCTCCGGCGTGGTAGGCATTAAAGCTTGAGCTGTCGCTTTGCTGCACCGTCCAGAGTTTTTGACCACTTTGCCAATCGTAGGCCCAAATAAATAAATCGTTGTTGAAGTAATTGCCCACAATCACATCCAACCGTCCATCTCCGTTTACGTCCACCGGGCTGGGAGCGGTTTGAATCGGGCCTAGAAGCGAATCCGCCTGCACCGTGGCCAAAGGAGTTCCATCGATGCCATTGAGCACCAGCACTTGTCCCTGAAAATTTCCCAAGAGAATTTCAACAGTTCCATTGCCGTCCGTATCTACGGCAACAGGAGGTGAGTCACCGCCACCTGAATGAACCGCCCATTCCTGCTGCCCAGTGGCTCCATCCACACAAAACAAGGTGGGCACACAAGAGCCTTGCAACAAAACTTCCAAAGCTCCATCCCCATCCACATCATAAATCAAGGGGGCAACATCGCCGCAACCGCCCATGTCGAACACCCACGCCACGGTTCCGTCCTCCGCATGCAAGCAATGAGCCTTCCCATCGTTGGTGTAGGTAGTAAAAACAAGTTCCAAATTCCCGTCCGAATCCAAATCAGCCGCGGCCGCAGAACCAAAAACCGGCGCCGGCAAATCATAACTCCATTTCCCGGTCGGATAGGAACCCTGCGCCAAACACAGCTTGGCCAAAACGCAAAAGGCAATCGTTGTTTTCATTCTTTAAAAATACGGAATTCACCTCAGCGGTACGCATTTCAAGGCCAAGACCATGCGTCCATTTTGATTTTTTTTAGCCTAAAAATCAGGGGCTTGCCCATAGGAAGCTTTGCGCGTTGTGTGGGCCCTCCCTGCTGCCCTGCTTGGCCAAAGGCAGGGGCAAATGCTTGGTTCTGTGTTCCGCAAAGCTCCACAAGCCCCAAGCAGTGCCCCTAAGCCTTTGGCCTGCACAGGGGCATTCGTTCGGTCCCCGGCCAAACCCTCTGTTGTTCATGTACACTGAATTAAAACCTGTTGCTTTTACTTTAACCCTCTTCTCCAAAAGGCCTTAGGATTATTCTTAAAATATGCCTGCGAAACGCCCTTTGCTACGTACTTTTGTGCAAACATTGCCGGTATGAGCCAAACGCCACATGCACACCCCACCGACCTCAACACAGCAAAGCAATTGGGCCTTTTGCCCGAGGAGTTTCAACATATTGTGGAGGCCCTAGGACGGGTGCCAAACTTTACCGAATTGTGCGCTTTTTCCGGTATGTGGAGCGAACATTGCTCCTACAAGAATTCCATTAAATGGCTCAAAACATTACCTCGCACCGGTCCCGATATGCTTGCCGAAGCAGGCAAAGAGAATGCAGGTCTCGTAGATATTGGCGATGGCTTGGCCTGTGCCTTTAAAATCGAATCCCACAACCATCCCTCAGCCATTGAACCTTACCAAGGTGCTGCCACAGGCGTAGGAGGCATCAACCGCGATATTTTTACTATGGGCGCCCGTCCCATTGCCCAACTCAATGCACTGTTCTTTAGCCACCCTTCCGAAGCCAAATGCCAGTGGCTCATGAGAGGTGTGGTAAAAGGCATCGGCGACTACGGAAATGCCTTTGGCGTACCCACCGTAGCCGGACAAGTCTTTTTTGACGACTCTTTTAGGCAAAACCCTTTGGTAAATGCCATGTCCGCAGGAATTGTGGAGCACCACAAAGTCATGAGTGCCATTGCTACAGGCGTGGGAAACCCGGTGTACATAGTTGGTTCTGCCACAGGTAAAGACGGAATTCATGGTGCTTCTTTTGCCTCCGGTGATATTACCGAATCTAGCGCAGACAATTTGCCCGCTGTGCAAGTAGGTGACCCTTTTCAGGAAAAACTGCTTTTAGAAGCAACCCTTGAACTCATTGACTCTGGTGCGGCTGTAGGCATTCAAGATATGGGAGCCGCCGGAATCATTTGCTCTACCTCCGAAATGTCAGAGAAAGGCGGCCATGGAATGGATATCCACTTAGACCGCGTACCCACCCGTGGAGGGGAAATGCAACCCTATGAGTTGTTGCTTTCCGAATCTCAAGAACGCATGCTGGTAGTGGTGCATAAGGGCCGCGAAAAAGAGGTAGAAACTATTTTTGAACGCTGGGATTTGCAATGCGCCTGCATTGGTGAAGTTACCGGCGAGGACCGCCTGCGTTTCTTTATGCATGGAACCTTAGAAGCCGATCTTCCGGCTTCCCTCCTAGTTCTTGGCGGTGGTGCTCCGGTATACGAAAGAGCCTTTTCGGAACCCGCCTATATAAAAGCTGCCAAGCAGTTCTCGTTAAGCAAGGTTCCACAGCCCAAAAACTTAAAAGAAGCAGCGCTAAAATTGCACAAACAGCCCAATTTGGTTAGCCGCACTTGGGTCACCAGGCAATACGATTCCACCATTGGAACGGCCAACCTAAGCGCCAATAAACCTTCTGATGCAGCCATTATTTGGGTAAAGGGTACCCAAAAGGCCCTAGCCTTAACGGTGGACGTAAACCCAAGGTATGTGCAAGCCGATCCAAAAAAGGGTGCCATGATTGCCGTAGCTGAAGCCGCAAGAAATATTGCCTGCTCCGGTGCCACGCCCAAAGCCATTACCAACTGCTTGAATTTTGGCAATCCATACCAGCCCGAGGCCTATTGGCAGTTCGTACACGCCGTTAAGGGCATGGGCGAAGCCTGTAAGGCTTTTGGAACTCCGGTAACCGGAGGTAATGTGAGTTTTTATAACCAGTTTACCAAAGGCGACCAAACCATTCCCGTTGCGCCTTCTCCATCCATCGGTATGTTGGGTTTGCTTCACGACTTAAAACACCATACAAGCTTGGCTTTTCAAAAGCCCGGCGAGGCTATTTTCTTGCTCGGTGAAATAACCAACGATATCGCAAGCTCCGAATACTTGCGTTGCTTTTATCCCGACATGCTCTCTCCCGCGCCTTATTTTGTTTTGGAAAAGGAAATGGCGCTTTGTGCACTTATTCAACAGGCCATTGCTCAAGGGTTGGTGGCTTCTGCACATGATGTTAGTGAAGGTGGCCTTTGGCAATGTTTGCTGGAGTCTGCATATCCCAACATGCTTGGCTTTGACGCCTACCTTGACGATAGCTTCCGGCCCGATGCCTTTTTGTTTGGAGAGGGGCAGGGCCGTATTTTGATTTCGGCTGATCCGGAGCACGAAGAGTCCTTGCTTGATCTTGCAGCAGAAGCGGGCGTGCCTTTAACGCTCATTGGCCACACCTTGCCTAACAAAGTCCGTGTAGAAGGCGAAGATTGGGGGGCTATTGAAGATTGGCACAAGATTTACACCCAAAGTTTAGAGCAATACTTACAGGTGACTCAATAGCCAGTTGCCGGCCTTGTTTAAGGCTTTTTTTGCCTCCGGCAATACACCATCTCCAGCCTGAAACACATGAAACATGTCCGGATAGATTTCCAAGTCTACGTCGGTATTTCCTTCTTTTAACAAACGCTCCATGGCTAAGGCGTCCGGCAAAAGCAATTCGTCTCCACCTGCTTGCAATAGGATGGGGCCTAAGTCTCTAGCTTCATTAAATACAGGCGAAATCTCAGGGTTTTTTAGCTGTGTTCCTGCATAAAATTTCGCAAACCTCGCCAAGGACGCTCTATCTAAAAATGGATCTTTTTGCTCTTGCCGGTCATATCCCGGCAACTGCCCGCTTAAATCGCACCAGGGAGATATTAGGTAGGTGGCTTTGGGCATTGGTTTTCCTCTTTCTTTTAACCTAAACAAAAGCGAAAGTGCTAAACCACCCCCCGCAGAGTCGCCGGCCAAAAACAGCGGCTCTCCTGCAAACCTTTGTTCCATCGCTTCCCAAGCCGTCAAGGCGTCTTCCAAAGCGGCAGGGTAGGGCTGTTCCGGTGCCAATCTGTAGTTGGGTATCCAAACTTCAAAATGGGTTCTTTGAGCAATTCTTCCGGCCATTTTCCAATGGGTTTTCGCACTCCCCATAGCATAGCCTCCTCCATGCAAATAAAGCAGCTGGGCCTTGGTATTCTTGGTTTTGGGCTGCACACAAAGCGCTTCCAAGTCTCCTAAGGTATGCCAAGTCTTAATGCAGCTTCTGGGCGAAGGAAGCAAACGCATCAATCGCTCCATTCCCGGACGCATGTGGTACAAGGGTATACGTTGGTGGTACCAATGCTTTTTATACCAGCGGAAGAGTGCCTTTGCAACCTTAGATTGAATTGAAGCCATTGCTTTACTTCTCGTGACTGTCTACGATATAGGCCACCATGGCATCCGACGTAACGTTTGCGGTGGTTCTAAACATGTCCAGCAAGCGATCAGGGGCGAGAATTAAAGCAATGCCCTCCGGTGCCATACCTACGGATTTTAGAACAATAACCAACATAATGATTCCTGCCCCCGGAACAGCCGCCGAGCCAATGCTGGCCAATACCGCTGTTAAAACCACCATCAATTGCTGCGCAAAACTTAAATCTAAGCCAAAAGACTGGGCAATAAACAGTGCGGCAATGGCTTGGTATAAAGAGGTGCCATCCATATTAATGGTGGCTCCTAAAGGAAGCACAAAACCGGAAGTTTTTGGCGAAATCTTTAGGTGGTTTTCCACGCGGTCTAAAGTTACAGGCAAGGTGGCCGCCGAACTGGAGGTGCTGAATGCCACCAATTGAGCCGGAAAAATCTCTCGATAAAACCGGAAAATCTTTTTTGGACTGGTTTTCTTTACAAATAAGAATATTATTAGCGGGTTCACAGCAAAAATCAATATCAAAACCCCCGCCAATACTACCGCCGTATATTTTCCTAAGGCAAATAAAATGTCTTGCACTTCGCCGGCATTGTCTGCCATCGAAGTCAAAACTCCCGCCAGCAAGGCGGTAACGCCAATGGGAGCATAGCGCATGATTAGGTCCACCATTTTTAAAATGACCTCATTCAGGCTGTCAAAAAAGTCCAGTAGGGGCGCGGCCTTGTTTCCGGGCACCATCATTAAAGCGATGCCCATGAGCAAGGCGAAAAAAATGACTTGAAGCATGTACTGATTGTCGGAAGCTGCTCCAAATATGTTTTTGGGAACCATATCCACCAAAAACTGAAGCGCAGGCTCTGACTGCTTTTTGCTTGCTTTATCCAATACGGTTTCTTTGGATTGTGCTTGGTCTTTTTCCATTTGGCTGGCAAAGTTCTCCTGCATCCGCACTTGCATCTCCGCAGGAAACGATTTGCCCGGCTGAAATGTATTGGCCAATCCCAGTCCTAAGCTTATGGCTGTTAAGGTAGTAAGCATGTAAAGGCCTAAGGTTCTTAGGCCCATCCTTGAAAGGCTTGCGAGGTCTTTTAAAGAGGCAACCCCTGTGATTAAAGAGGCCAAAACCAATGGCACCGCAATTACTTGCAATAGTCGGGTAAAAACATCTCCCCATGGACTTATCCAATCTCTGGTAAAATCTTGCCATCCTTGCTGTACGGCCAATATTCCGTATATCAAGCCAAGTGCCATGCCCAGTAAAATCTGAACATACAAGGGCAAGCGCCGCTTTTTATGCTTTTGTTCCTTCATGAGCTGTTTTACTTTGCTGAATAAGCCACATATCGGCCAAAACAAGGGCTGCCATGGCCTCTACAATGGGCACCGCCCTGGGTACCACGCAAGGGTCATGCCTTCCCTTAGCCTCTAAGGTTATGGTTTCTTGTGTTTTGGATAGGGTTTCTTGGGTTTTTCTAATGGTGGCCGTGGGTTTAAAAGCAACCCGAAATTGCACCGGCATTCCGTTGCTTATGCCACCTTGAACTCCGGCAGAATGGTTGCTTCGGGTTTTGACTTCTCCCTCTTTTGCATAAAAAAGATCGTTAACCTCCGAACCTTTGTGGCGCGTTAGCTCAAAACCACGGCCCATTTCAAAGCCTTTCACTGCATTTATAGACAACATAGCAGCTCCTAATGCGGCATGCAATTTATAATAGATGGGCTCGCCCAAACCTGCCGGAACTCCGGTAATCTTGGCGGAGATAATGCCCCCTAAGCTGTCGCCCTCATCCCGAGCAAGGGCTATGGCTTTCTCTATGGCACGGCTGCATTTTTGGTCCGGACAATACACGATGCTTTGGCGTATCTGCTCCTTGGTCCAATTGCCAAAATCTTGCGGCATTTCGTGTTGGTGTATGGAGCTAACCCAAGCTTTAATTTCCATGCCTAAAGACTCCAACCAAGGCATAAGCAATGCGCCTGCAGCTACCCGGCAAGCCGTTTCTCTAGCCGATGCCCGGCCGCCTCCACGGTAATCGCGGGTGCCATATTTGGCCCAATAGGTGTAATCGGCGTGGGAGGGCCTAAATATATCCTTGAGTGCTTCATAATCGCCTGATCGTTGGTCGGTGTTGGGAATTAAAAACCCAATGGGGCTCCCGGTAGTTTTCCCTTCAAAAATGCCGGACAACCACTGTACTTCATCCGATTCATTTCTTGGGCTACGCAAGTCGTTTGCGCCGGGCCTTCGGGCTTCCATTTCCTTTTTTACCCGTTCAAAATCTACAGGAATTCCTGCCGGAACACCCGACAAGATACCCCCAATGGCAGGCCCATGTGATTCTCCAAAGGTCTGCAAACTCAAAAGTTCTCCTATTTGGCTCAAGCTTCCCATCTGCTCTTGTCCACAGCTTTTTAAGGCTAAGGCACACCCATATATTGCGTGTGCCTATCGCCGGGCTTTGGCTTAGCTCAAAGGTATCAATTTTAAAGAAGGGCTTTGGCCCCATTCTTGTCCTTGTTCAACACCAACTAAGTGGCATTGGGAACCAAGCGCTTTTCATGGGTTGGCAGGCTTAGGTCCAATTCAAGTCCGTCCCAGGCTACATGAAAGCCAAAGGGACTTACCAAGGCTTCCAATTCCTCGTGCAAAATATTGTCTTGGTGGTGAAGTTGAGTTAAGTACCATAAGGTTTTGGAATGGCTTATGCCTTCTTTTTCAAATCTGCGCTTTAAGTCTAAGGCCTCCGGGAAGCCCATGCTGTAAGGATCTGCCGCCTTTGCGGAGCCATACCGGCAGCCGCACAGCACCAAATCCAGTTTGTGGTACCTTAAAAAGCGAAAACTTGGCTCCGCATAAAGGCCTGTGTCGCTGACATACAACATGCTGTGTTTTCCTTTGCGAATCAGGTAATTGAGCGGTTCTCTATCGCCATTGTTGTGGGCGCGAATGGGATGAATTAAATAATTTCCCAAGGATAGGGTCTGAAATGCCTGAATCTCAAACAGTAGGGCAGATTTTTGTCCCAAATTGCCTTTTAGCTTCTCCACCGTTTCGGTATTTCCAAAAACGTTTAACGGAGCTTTTCCATCGAAACCCGCTAAACCCTGCACCACCAAACCTAATTCTTCCGGCGCTACATTGTGGTACGAAGATCGGGTCAACAGCAAATACTTTACTTGGTCAAGCAGGAGCTGTTGAGTGACGGCCTGATGAAAGGTATCCGCAGGAAAGTCAATTTTTAAACAGGCATCAATAAGCAAACTGCTTCTGGACCGCACATGCTTGCCTCCAAGCTCCATAGAACGATGACTTCCATGCGATTTGCTAAACAATGGAGGCCAGCCTTGCTCCGCTGCCGTTCCTAAAATTTTGATGCGCATATTGAACCTACCATATTCACATACAAAGGTAGCCTTTGCAGCAGCCACGCATTTTAAGCAAGCGTTACCATGCTTTAAATTTTTACCTTTATGCGGTGGAAATCATAGGGCGTAGTGCATACATTTACTTCCCCGATTTTTCGGATCAAGGAATTCCGGCCAAAATAGATACAGGCGCCTACCGGTCTGCGCTTTACGGCGAAGTTTTGGAAGAGCGCGGAAAGCAACTTTTGGTGCGCGCCTATTTTTTATCTTTGGAACATCCTCCTGAAATTTGGTTGCCCGGAATCCGCAAAAAAAACATCATTAGCAGCAATGGCCAATCTCAAGAGCGCTGGCTGGTGCGCATTTGTCTCCAACTAGGACAATTTGAGGGAGTGGCCGAATGCAGCCTGGCCAATCGCGAAGGCTTAACCTTCCCGGTTTTGGTAGGCCGCCGACTTCTACGCAATAGATTTCTTGTGGATGTTTCTAAAAATCAATTGCAGCCATGAACCTAGGTCCTGAACGAAGAATGCTGGAAACGGCCGATATGCAGCGGTGTGTGCAACGGATGGCCGCCGAGTTGCCCGAAATATTGGACACCGATAAGCCCCTGATTTTGGTAGCCATTCTTCGAAACGGACTGCCTTTGGCTGAACGTCTATTGCCCTATTTGGAGCCAAAATTTCCTGCCGGAGTGCAACTGATTGCTGCCAACCCCAACAAATCAGCTCCCTGGGAGCAGCCCGGCCTTTCCTCAGCGGAGGTTTCTTTTGCCCATGCCCAAGTGGTGCTGGTAGACGACGTGTTAAATACCGGAAAAACAGTAAGTTATGTGATGGCTGCCCTTTTGCAGCAAAGGCCTCAGTGCGTGCGTCTTGCCGTTCTGGTGGATCGAGCGCATAAAACCTTTCCATTAACGGCAGATGTTGCCGGCTTTCGCCTTTCCACCTTGCCCGGACAATTTGTGCGTGTGGACATGGAGCCACCCACTTCGGAAATTTGGATTAGCGATTCCCATTGATTTTTTTGGGCCCCTGGCCTTTTGGGCCGGCCGGGCTTTCAGCTATAGCCAAAGCATGCCCTTTGCGCAAGGCCAAGGCTGTGGGCAATTTGCTTCAATCCCTGGTCCGGGTGCATCTATTCAAGGGTGTTTTGGAAGATAAAATTTGGGAGAATGGCCCCCCGGCCGGACGGAGGGCCGTAAGCAGCCCAAAGCCAGCCAAACAGGGAGCGAGGAGGCCCCGAATCTTCGGGGACCCCACAGCCCCTAGTTTGGTGGCTTTGGGCAATTACGACCGGAGGCAGGGCCGGATAGAAAGATGAACTCCTAAAAAGAAGGGCCCAAACAGACCAATAAAAATGTGTGATTTTATAGGGTAAGCACTATGCCTTACCTGAACCTTGCAGGGCAGCATTTTTTCTGCCTTGTTTTAGTTAGAGCCGCCCTTAAATATGCTTCGAATGCGGTAGGGGCGTTTTTTCTGGCTTTCGAAATAGGTGCGCATTTGTACCTCGGCCATAAGACCAAAGGTGACCAGTTGAATGCCTGCCAGGATGCATAGAACGCCCAAAATAAGTAGGGGCCTTCCTCCGATTTCGTTTCCTAAGATTTTGATTACTAGTAAGTAAGCGTTTATAATTAAACCTACTAAGAAAAGCAGTATGCCTGATTTTCCAAACAAATGCATGGGCTTTTGAAAGTACTTTTGCATAAACACCATAAGCACCAAATCGCTGAGGACTTTAAAGGTCCTGCCCAGTCCGTATTTGGAGGTTCCGGCGGTTCTGGCACGGTGGTTCACGTTCATTTGATGGATTCGTGCCCCTTGGAGGCTGGCGAGTACGGGGATAAAGCGGTGCAATTCGCCATACATGCTGAGGTTTTTGGCAATATCTGCACGAAAAACTTTAAGCGTGCAGCCATAGTCGCGTATATGGACTCCGGTGAGGTGTCGAATCATACTGTTGGCCAAACGGCTGGGAATTTTGCGGAGCACCATTCCGTCTTTTCGGTTGGCTCTGTTTCCGGCAACCACATCAAATTCTCCTTGTTCCAATGCCTCAATCATGGCCGGAATATCGGCCGGGTCGTTTTGAAGGTCGCCATCCAAGGTTACAATGAGTTCTCCGGTAGCGTGTTCAATACCGGCAGACATGGCCTGGGTTTGGCCATAATTTTTTTGAAAAATAAGCAGATGTGTATTTGGCCCTGCGTATTTTTTAACCTGCAGCACGGTATCGTCGGTAGAGCCATCGTCTACCAGAATGATTTCGTGTTCAAAGGCATGTAGCGCAGTTTCTATTTGGTGAATTAGGGCTTCAATATTCGGCCCTTCGTTCATTACAGCAACAACGACGGAGACTTTCATGGCACAAAGTAACCAAAAAAGAACCGTTAGGGTTGCATGTTCTTAAGCATAGATATGATTCTGAGGCGTTGGTAAAGGCAGTCCAACCTAGCCGGAGCTTCTCCAACATAGGATTCGTCTAAGGCCAGGGGCAAGGCTTTAGCAGTGTTTACTTCAATCTGTTCGCCTTGCCAACTTTTGATCATGGGCTCAAGCATGAAACTGCTTTGACGAATGGCCGACCACTTGCTGTACCTTTCAAAGGTGGTAAGTTGTGGAATAAGTTGGATTTCAAAGAGTCCGTCGTCGGGTATAGCGTTTGGGGCATGCACAAAGCCCTGTCCATGGGCCTGTCCCAAATGCACCGATAAGGAAAAGCAGGGGCCTTGGTAAACGCAGGTTCCATCAATGGAAATTTCTACTTCCATACCTTTCCAATGGTGCAATTGTCTTTTAATTTCAGCAAGAGTTTTTACTTTTTTGCCCTTTGCTCGTTTTTCGCTCAAATTTTGGGATGCTTTTCCAAGCCATCCTAAAGCAGCGGCATTTAAAAAATAGGTTTGGTTTACCTGTCCGTCTTTAATGTAAGTAGCCAAGCCCAAGTCTTGGTAAAAATAGTGGCCCAACTTTAGGTTTCTGGCCGCTTCTTCAGGTGAAGAAGGTATGCCTACGGAGGGATGCCAGTTTTTCGCTTCTCCTGAGGGAATGAAGCCCAATACATGGTCGGCAGGAACTTTTAGCTCGTCCTCAAGCATGCCGTTCATGGTTGCGTTCAGGGCTTCTTCTCTTCCTGCGGCAAGGAATTTTTTTTTGCCTTCCTTGGCTAAAGAGCGGGCTTTTCGACGCAGCATATCTGGACTTTCTAAAGCAAAAGCTTCAAATGGGATATGCAGCTTTTCGAGCGCCTCCTGAATACGTTTGGCGGCTTTCTGGTCGGCCTTAGTCTGGTCCAAAAATAATAAGGACCAAGGGGAGTCATTAGGAGGGTTTACCATGTGCGAATGAGTCGATGCCAGCTTTCAGGAGCATTTTTCGGGGAAATATGAAGCAAATAGGGGCCGGGCTCCAAATCAACCACCGAAATGGGAAAACCATGACCCGTTTTAACGATTTGTCCATTAAGGCTTACCATACTCCAAGCTGCTGTTTGCAGTTGAGCCTCTTTGGTACTTATCCAATCCTTTGCAGGGTTGGGGAAAATCAGACCTTGACTTGAGGCCTCTAGGGATGCCATGCCAACACCGGGTTGGTCTCTGTTGATGGAAAGGCCCATAAAATGTCCTACAAACACAAAATCGCTGTCGGCGGGAGCAAGAGCATAAACCAAGTCGGTAATGGACTGGTTTTGAAAAGCGCTTTGTGCATGAAAACCTAGGCTATCGTAATAGGCAAGCCCATAACCGCTGCCATTAGAAGCAAACCAAAAGCGACCTAGGCTGTCTTGTTGGATGTCCCAGATATTGGTGTGGGTAAGTCCTGAATTGTTTTGGTTAAATATTTCGAATTGGCTGTTTTGTCTATTGAAGCGCATGAGGTGGTCGCTGCCTGTTTGTCCGGCAAAGCCCAGCCACATCCACGCGTTGCCATCCAAAGCCAAGCGCTGCACATGCTGATGGGTTAATCCGGAGTCTGTATTGAAATAAAAGGTGGTTCCATTGCTTTTAAACGCATACAAACCGGCCGATGAAGTAGCAATCCAAAGGTCACCAGCCTCGTCCATCTCCAAGTCCGGAATGTCTGAAAAGGGTAGTAAGCCATTGGTAGTTTGGTTGTTGAACAGCTGCCAGGTAATGCCGTCGTAGCGATACAATCCCCCTCCGGAGGTACCTATCCACACCAAGTTATTGTCAAAGGCGAAGGAAAGGATATGATTGTGGTTAAAGCCTCCCGGACCTCCAAGGGTATTGGAAGAAAACTCTGAAAAGGAACCGTCTATATTTCGTCTAAAGGCTCCTTGGCTTGAGGTACCCACCCATAATCTGCCTTGGGGATCTATTTCCAAAGCCGTTACAAACCAGCCCGAAGAGGCAGCTATATCTTGTATGGTACTGTCTACCAAAAAGGCCAATCCATTACTGGTGCCAATCCAAAGAGTATCACCCTGCGATTTGGCCAGTTGGGTTACCTGTGCGGCAGGTAAATTTGAGTTTTCGGGTTTAAAAGTATCCCAGGAGTAATTGATTTGTGCCATGGCGGACAAGCCAAAACTCCAAAGGAATAATAACCAGACTATTTTTAAGCGATGCATTATACTGCGAATTTAGGCATTCGGTCACATAGTCCATACCATTCCACCCGTTTTTGAAGGAAAAATGCAAACATTGCATGAATCTACAGGATAAGGGACTAACCACAGTGTTTGGGAAGGAAATGCCTGCATAAAAGCTTGCCTAGGTGCTTTGTAATGCAGCCACAAGATTATATCGGTTTCAAAATCAGGAATTTCTTCTCTTGCTAAACAGGCAATACTGTAGTTGTGTATTTGATAGGCTTTAGGTTTTTGGTTTTTTGGGGCCTCTACTTTAAACCACAGTTCTGAGTCCTTATACAGGTTAAATCCAATACCCTGAGCTTCTAAGTAAAAGAACCGCCCTTTGTTGGCTTGCGACAGGCTCAAGCTTAATCCCCAAATCCAAACCATGCCCAAGGCTATTTTTTTAAATACGGCTTTTTTAAATGCAAAGCTTAGAACAAAAAGAAGCGCATACTGCCACAATACCCATTTCAGAGAAATGCTAGCTCCTTGCAAACTCACCCAATCATGAGCACCTGTTATAGAAACCCAACGAATTAAAAGTTTTGCGGGAAGTTCCCAAAACCAATCCATTGGCAACCAAACTTGGAGGCCACAGGCATCCCAGAGTAGCCAGGCGTTTGAAGCGTAAAGGGTTAGTGCACCTAAAGGAATTCCAATCAAATTGTTGACTAAAAACAACCAAGGAAAACTTCCAAAATGATACAGGGCAAGCGGGGAGGTATAGAGTTGCGCGGCCAAAGTGGCCGACATGGCCGACCAAAGCCATTTGGGTACCATTTTTGGACGTTTGCTTTCTAATTTGGGGACCCAAATGAGTATTCCGGCGACCGCAAGAAAAGAAAGTTGAAAGCCCGGAAGGTACATGTAATCTCCGTCTATGGAGAGCATGAATAGGGCCGCTAAGCCTAAGGTGTGTAAGGTGCTCACCTTTTTTCTTCCCAAACCTGCCAAAGCATATATATTCATCATAAAGCAAACGCGGGTTACCGAGGCGCTAAAGCCGGTGAGCCATGCATAGGACCAAAGGACCGAACTCAATAAAACAAAGCGCATAAGTCTAAACGCTTTTTTATGATTGGGTAGGGGTTTAAGTAGCCAGATGAATAAACCGAAGATTAATCCTGCGTGCAAACCCGAAACGGCTAGCACATGAGAAAGCCCGGCCTGAGCAAACCATGTTTTGATTTCTTTGGGAAGCATGCTTTTATCCCCCATAGCCATGGCCATCATAAGTGATTTGGCAGCGTTTCCCTTTGCTTGGTTCGAGAAATGATTGACCCAACGCTGTCTTAGGCCGGGCTTAGTTGTGGGGTATTCATCAAGGCATCGGATGTTTTGTTTTTTGGCCGATAAAAGGTAGTCCACGTTCAGGTGTTCAAGCCAATGGCGCATTTGGAAGGCCTTAGACCTTTGCATAATGCTCGGCCATTCCAAAAAGCCTTCCACTTGCCATAACTCTCCGGGTTTTGGATCCAGGCTACTTTGGTAGGGGAGTTTCCAAAGCACTTGTATTCCACCGAGCGCTTTAGCTCCCCCAAGCACCGTGGCGGTTAAATACCGCCGTTTTGGGTGTTCGTAATTGCCGTTTGGGCTGAGTAAAAGCTTGGCGGGTATTCTTTGGTAAGGTCTTTCGGCCTCATGCTTTGGTTTGAGGTAAAATCCAAAAAAGGGAATAGCCAAATAAGCCAAAGCAAGGGTAATCGAGCGTCTTTGTAGGCTTTGCCATAAGAATGGCAATATTATAAAGAGGCCGATACCCTTTTCGGGGCCAAAAAATCCAAGAAAAAAGAGGGCGAGGAACTTCCAGGATAAAGGAAGTACCATAGGCTAAAAATAAAAAAAGCGGATTGCATAAGCAACCCGCTTTTTTTAAGCGTTTAAACCCAATTAGTGTTGAATAATAAACTTCAAGCTCACATGGTTCTCACCTTCTACAGCTTCAAGTATGTAAGTGCCGTTGCTCAAAGCACTTACATCTGCATGGTAAATGCTTTGGTTGGTTTTGCCAAAATCGGCAACCATTCTACCGTTTAAATCATACGCTTTAAGATCTACGCTTTTTCCATTAAAGGCAGCTAAATCCACCTGCATGTTTTGATTCGCCGGGTTAGGGAATACAGACCAATTTACTTTTTCTTGCGCATGTTCTTCGATGGATACATTTTCGCAGAATTGGTAATTGTAGCATTCTCCGTTAAAGCTGTAGGTATAATCTAGTGTGGAAGGATCCTTAAAGTCTTCTTCACACAAAGTGGAAATCAAACCTAAATAGTGATACTCTACGGGGCTGTTGGCATTGGAAATAAGGCGAGCAGAAACCACTGGTAAAGTGTACTTTCCATTGTCTTCCAAAACCAAAGGCGACATAGTCGGAGTTAATACTCCATCTTCGTTTATATTGCCCTCAATACGCTTGTAGCAGGTTTGAAACCCATCCGAAATACGGAGCGCTGCAATGCGCAAGTTTGGCGCGATATTGTCAATGGTTGAACCTGCTAGCAAAGTATCGGTATCTGACCAAGAATAAAAAATACGATCACCGGTCACATTGCGCGCAATTTGGGGGAAGGCGTCAATAGCGACATCGTCTGGCACATCGGTTCTAAACGTATTGAGCGGAGAAATGTAATGGGCGTCCCAGGTCAGGCCTCCATCGGTAGAATAGATGTCCACCATCATGGGCGTGTAGAAGGGGTAGATGGAGTATTGTTTTCCGGCTCCTTGTACGGCTCCGGTAGTGGCACGCACTTCTGCAGCCCCAACGGTACAGAAAAAGTGGGGATTCCCATTGGCATCCACCGTAAGGTCAAAGTCAAAAGTAGTGGTAGGTGCAGTGACAAATACCGTATCTAAGGCTTGTGAAAGATAAGCGATTGCTGTAAGAGAGTCCATAATCCAAGGGATGTTCTCCAGTTGCACTTCTATGGCAGACCCCCAGGTGACTCCGCCGTCAGTAGAGCGGTACAAAATAGGGTGATATACCGAGTCAGTGCCACCGATTAAATCTCCAAGAGCGCCAATCCAAGCGGTATTTCCATCCGGCGAGAAGGCTAGATTTGGACTGCTTTGGCGACCGGCTCCATCGAAGCCTTTGTAGGTATTTGCCGTAAGCACTTGGTCACGAGACCAGTCCACATTGGAGGTTTGGCTGTTGTATACACCTTTGTAAAGAAAGATTGAATCTGCAATGCTCGAATCGTTGCGGATGGGAGTTTCAACCATGAAAAACTCATCGGTTCCCGGACGTTGACTTAGGCCACCGGGCAAGCCACTTGCCATCGATTGAAATTGGTAATTTTCCGTAGAGCTTGGTGTGGTAAGCGTGGTGGCGCTTAAGCCATTGGCATGCCCATCCCAACCCGACAAAGTAGGCTGAAGAGTAGGTGCGGCCCAAACCAGTTCGGTATTGAGTCCGTCCGTGGCATCATTAGGATTGTAGATAAGCACCTGTGGGTACCTTGTGGCACGCGTGTAGGTGCTGTTCAAAATACCAACATCTTCGGTTATGGAGCTTCCTCCATCCGTAGAAATGGAATAACGAAGGCGACCATTGTCGGCAGCCACACCACCAAAAAGATTGATGTCTTGTCTGTGAATAAATACTATGGTACCTGAGGCAGGGTCAGCAAAAACCTGGTTTTGACTAGGTCTTAATGAAGTGAAAATATTTGAGGCATGGCCACTGGGAACTGAAGATTGTGCCAACAAACTTCCCGTCATAAGCACACCAAAACTACTTAGTAACGTTTTTTTCATGGTTTGGTATTTGTGTTTCTTTTCAACCAAATATACGTTAAAATTGCATTAAGTTCTTACATGAATGATTCATTTGTCATAATTTATGAATCTATATTCAATAGTCTTTCTGGTATTAAGGCATTTTACCTTTTAACGCTGGCCGATACGAGTTATTCATAATTAAAAAATACATTTTTTTAATACCTTGATGGTCAGTTGTATGTTAGCCTGTCCGTTTTAGGCGGTCGCTTCCCTTCACCATGATTTTGAAGAAAAAATGGAGGTCAATTGTCAATTTCCAGCTTGGGCCTATTTGGGATGATATCCTTTCAACTTCCATTCGTTTAAGGGCAAATAGAAGAGAACGCTTCTTGTACTATCTTGTATGAAAAGTTTGGTTTGGTTGTTGAAATGGGTGTTGGCGGGGTTGTTGGAATTACCAAAAGCTTGGACTGCTCGGGCTTCGACACTGTCTTCGGAATGGAAGCAAACTTCCATAATAAATGAGTCACCACCGGTTGCTGCATAATGGCCGTTTGCCAAAGGCTTTGTTTCCGTTGGCGCCAGAGTTTCTTTAATGCCTCCAACGGAATACACGTTTGAACCACGGCCAATTCGTTGAACCTCTCCCAAACGAATATCTACCCGTTGAAAATGCGCCATAAAATGCGTTTGGGTTTCTCGTAAGGCTTGATGGATTTGTTGGGGAGGTGGTTGGTGACTTCTCAAATATATAAACCGAAGGGGGACACCAGAAATGCGGCTCAAACGTTTTGCAAATTCTACAAATTGGGCAGCACCGACGCTTTCTTTTTCCGCACTTCCATTCCATGCATACAATACATTAAAAATGGGCTTTAGGTCTTCCGGAACAGGTTTGGCTCCCTCTAAATGATTTCGAAATCCATTCCATACATAGCCGCTTTTGGGGTATTGCCTGTCGTACTTAAAGCGGCGAATGGCCTCCGGAGAATCAGGACAACCCAAGCTATCCAGTAATTCTTGTATTCTATAGCTTCTGTTGGTTTCTATGGTTTGAATTCCGGGAAAGGCTAAGGTAGCATCAGGTGCCTTTTCAATTCCATCGCAGGTGCAGCTGTAAGGGCTATTGTTCGCATTCCATAAAACGCCGGTTTTAGGGTTTTTGTGCACAGGTCGATTTTGGTAGGGTATAGGAGCGTGCCAAATATAGCTGGTATCGATTCCCATAATTACTCCATTCCAGTTGGGCCCTACTTTTCTTTGGGGCAAGTGGGTTTGAGAGCGCAGCATGAGGTTGTCGTTTTGGTCGGCATATACAATGTTCAACATGGGAAAGGCGTCCATAGCCAAGGCTTTCTCAAACTGTTCAA
>CAZJFM010000013.1:48392-53302 GCA_964545365.1 uncultured Candidatus Competibacteraceae bacterium
ACATCTACCATATCGTGGTAGTTAAAGGTGTGGGCCCAAGCTAAATGTCTATTGAAGCCATGAAAAACCGTAACGCCCCCGGGAAACAAAGCTCCATACATCTCGGTGCCGCTTCCGCTTTTGGTATGTGCTTCGTACCACGAATAGCGACCTGTGTAGCTGTTGTGTGGATTTAGAAACAACCAGGTATTCCCATCCTTGCTTTGATTTTTGCTCAAGGCAAAGGCATTGCTCCCACCGGGTAGCTCTTGGGCTTTGGGCAGGCTGCCTTGCAATACATCTCCCAAATCGCCGGTGGTGCCGGTAAAAAGTAAAAAAGAAAGCATGTAACCTCCAAGAATATCTTCCGGAGTGTAGGGCAATCCGCGTTTATAGAGTACTTCTTTTGGATGTTGCTCTGCGTAGGCATTTAATCCGGCACAGTATCCATAAAGCACTTTCTGGAATTCAGGACTTATCTGCCTTTCCCATTCCGAAGAAACGGTGGTGGGAACATCAAAGAATCGGATAAAAAAATCCAGCATGGCAGCGTCTTTTCCTTTGGCCTCTGCCAAAACTCCTCGTCCACTTAATAGGGTTTCTTCAATAGTGGAAAAATCATCCTCTGCATGTGCCCAAGCTAAGCCAAAAGCTACTTCTGAATCGGTAGGTGCATATATGTGCGGAACTCCCCAATGGTCTCGAAAAATAAAAATGGAGTCGGCTGTAATTCCCGTCTTTTGTCCAAAGGCAACCGCATGAAAAAAAGTACCCGATAGAAAAAGAACGAGCAGAGCATTTGGAAGAGAACAAAGTTTCATGCGTCCAAATTAGCTAATCTCATGCGCTAACAAAGGACTATGCATAAAATTTGGCCGGCTTTTTGCTATTTTTAGCATATGGATAAATCACATGCTATAAAGTGGTTGCTTTTGGCTTCCTCTCTTTTCTTTTTGGCCTCTTGTGCTGAGGGCCCCGCCGATAACATGCCCGGCAGTGAACCGGAGTTGGTGTTTGTTATGAAATTAGATCCCAATCAAGAACGCTTGAACAATATTGGTCAAAGCGCTCCTATACCTGCCAACCATCGAGGTCAAAATCCTAGGTTTAAATCCATTGGGGTGCACTACATTGAATTAAGTCCACAGGCTACCACTTTGTTGGGAGAAGGTGAGGTGCTTTACCAAACTCCTTCCACCTCTATGGGAGGCAGTGAGGCCATCGATTTTGATAGTTTGCCCCTAGTCAATAGTGGAGAGGTGTTTTATCGAATCCCCTTAAGCAAGGTGCCTAAAGGCAATTACACTTGGATTCGGGTTTCTTTGGCCTACCAAAATTATGAGGTAGATTTCAGGGTTGGCCCACCGCAAGTACCTGTTACTTTAGATGGAACCGCTACTTTGGCCAGTTTTATAGGCTACAATTCTTACGTTAGAGATGTTACTGTAAATACAAAAAGCTTGACTTTAAATCAAAACAAGCTCCAAGGTTTTTGGGCCTTTGAAACTCAGGTTCCCGGTCAGTCCGAACCAAGCCTAAGCACGGGGCAAGTGCCGGAAGGTGGAATTACCGTACCTAACCCCATTTGGCAGTCTTCTCCTATTCCTCAAGGAAGTTGCGTGGTAACCGGTCCTTTCGATCAAATCTTAGAAATTACAGGCAACGAAACCAAAGACATTCGTATTGAAGTAAGTCTGTCCATCAACAAAAGCTTTGAATGGAAGGAGTCCGGAAACAACAATTATTACGAACCCCTTGCCGGAGATACGGTAGTAGATATGGGAATTCGTGGCCTCAAAACCTATGTGGTGTATTAAGGGATTGAGAACAAACCAAAGTCGATTTGATACCAAGCTCGTTTTTTTTGTCCTATAACCTACATATCTTTTGGAAATTCAAACCTAAGCCTTACTTTTGCAGTCCCTAAAATTGAAAGCACAGCGCTATGGCGAAGAAAGGTAATCGAGTGCAAGTTATAATGGAGTGCACCGAACATAAAGAAAGTGGAGTACCTGGTACCTCTCGTTACATTACCACTAAGAATAAGAAAAATACGCCCGACCGGCTAGAAATGAAAAAATACAATCCTGTGCTTCGCAAGGTAACCGTGCACAAAGAAATTAAATAATACCCCATGGCAAAGAAAACCGTAGCGACCCTCCGTACCGGCCAAGGCCGAGATTTCACCAAGGTTATTAAAATGGTGAAGGGCGAAAAAGGAAATTATCAGTTCAAGGAAGAAATGGTGCACAAAGACCATATAAAGGATTTCCTTACTGAAAAGTAATGCCAGACCGGCAAGTACTGTATCTTTGTAAGCTTCTTTAGGGAAGCTTTTTTTGTTTATACCCGCACTATGGCATTGTTTGGTTTCCTCAATAAAGACAAAAAGAAAAAGCTCGACGACGGGCTTTCCAAAACGCGCGACAACATTTTCGGTCAAATCAAACGCAGCCTGCTTGGAAAAAAGCAAGTAGATGCTCAAGTTTTGGACGAACTCGAAGAAATCCTCATAGGAGCCGACGTAGGTGTCCAAACCACCCTCAACATCATTCAGCGCATTGAGGAAAGGGCCGCTAGAGAGAAATTTATGAATGCTTCCGAATTGGATGCCATTCTTAAAGAAGAAATATCTTCCCTTCTTCGCGAAAATAAAGCACTGGACGGCAACCTTGGGCTGCCCCAAAACCAAAAGCCCTACGTTATTATGGTGGTCGGCGTAAATGGCGTTGGAAAAACCACTACCATAGGAAAATTGGCCTGGCAATTCAAGCAGGCCGGAAAGGAAGTGCTTCTTGGAGCTGCCGATACCTTTCGTGCCGCTGCGGTAGACCAACTCCGCATTTGGTCCCAAAGGGCTCAAGTGCCTATTGTAGATAAAGGCATGGGCGCAGACCCGGCTTCTGTAGCTTTTGATACGCTAAACTCCGCTGTGGCAAAAGGTAGCGATGTAGTACTTATCGATACTGCCGGAAGATTGCACAACAAGGTTAATTTGATGAACGAACTCGCCAAAGTGAAAAAGGTTATGGATAAGGTGGTACCCGGTGCTCCACACGAAGTGCTTTTGGTATTGGACGGATCCACCGGACAAAATGCCTTTGAGCAAGCCAAGCAGTTTGCTCAAGTTACCCAAATTAGTGCTTTGGCCATCACCAAACTCGATGGAACAGCACGTGGGGGAGTAGTGATTGGCATTTCCGACCAACTTGAGGTGCCTGTAAAATATATTGGCGTGGGAGAAGGTATGGAAGACTTGCAATTGTTTGATAGAGACCAGTTTGTAGAGTCTCTCTTTAATGCATCCCGCGTATGAAAGCCAGAACCCGAAAGGCAAACAGAGTAAATGTGGTTACGCTGGGCTGCTCAAAAAACCTGTACGATTCCGAAGTGCTCTTAGGGCAACTCAAAGCCAACGGCATGGAAGCTTTTCACGAATCCTCAGAGAATGTGGAAGTAGTCGTTGTAAATACCTGCGGGTTTATTGATAAAGCCAAAGAAGAATCCATTCAAACCATTCTTCGCTATGCCCAGGCAAAGGTCGATGGACAGGTAGAAAAAGTCTACGTTACCGGATGCCTCTCCGAACGCTATAAGGACGAACTCAAAGCCGAAATTCCGGAAGTAGATGCTTGGTTTGGCACCCGCGATTTGCCCAGACTCCTTAAAACGCTTAAAGCCAATTACAAAAAAGAGCTTTTGGGCGAACGCTTGCTTACTACTCCGGCCCATTTTGCCTACCTTAAAATCTCGGAAGGCTGCGATAGGCCCTGCTCGTTTTGCGCCATTCCACTTATGCGCGGAAAGCACCGTTCCACACCCATCGAAGATTTGGTGAAACAGGCCGAATCGCTCGCCGCCCAAGGAACCAAAGAATTGCTATTGATTGCGCAAGACAGCACCTACTACGGACTGGATTTGTACAAGAAACGCAATTTGAGCGAATTGCTGAGGGCTTTGTCCCAGGTGGAAGGCATCGAATGGATTCGCCTCCATTATGCCTTTCCCACCGGATTCCCGGAGGATGTTTTGGACGAAATGGCCGCCAATCCAAAGATTTGCAATTACTTGGACATGCCCTTGCAACATGCTTCCGATGCCATGCTTAAAAGCATGCGCAGAGGAACCACCTTGGAACGCACCAACCGATTGTTGAAGCTTTGCAGAGAAAAGGTGCCTGGCATCGCCTTAAGGACTACCATGATTGTGGGCTATCCCGGAGAGACCCAAGAAGATTTTGATACCTTGTGTCGCTTTGTAGAAGAACATCGCTTTGAACGCTTGGGAGTATTTACCTACTCCCACGAAGAAAATACCCATGCTGCCCTTTTGAACGATGATGTTCCCCAAGAAGTAAAAGAAGAACGGGCAGCTCGTTTGATGGAAATTCAGGAACGCATTTCTTCCGAAATTCAAGAAGCTAAGGTGGAGTCCGTGCAAAAGGTGCTCATCGATAAATACGAAAATGGCTTTTTTGTAGGAAGAACCGAAGCCGACAGCCCCGAAGTGGATTGCGAAGTGCTGATTGAATCGGGCGACCAAGACTACCTTAGAATTGGTGATTTTGCCCAGGTACGCATCACCGATGCAGAGGCTTTTGATTTGTTTGCAGAAATTTATTCTGAATAGGCCAAGACACGCAAAAGTAGTGGAGATTCCATCGGCCCCGGATGGACGCGGTAGCCTGCCGAAGGAGCTGCCCTGTTTTGGCCGATGAGCCGGGCGGAGCTTTGCAAGCCCCGGCGAAGACCAGCCAAAACGGGCAGGTACTAGGTAGCTATAGCGGAGAGCCGGATAAGGCCCCCCCCCATAAAAAAGGTCGTTGACCCGTTGCTATTCTGGCGGCGACTTTGCGTTACGGCCAAACCTCAAGGTCCTCATTTACCATTGGTAAACTCCGGCCTTTCGATTTGTCCGTGCCTTAATTCGCC
>CAZJFM010000014.1:0-49904 GCA_964545365.1 uncultured Candidatus Competibacteraceae bacterium
TGAGCAGCTACAGCTGGGATTTCGGAAACGGAGCAACGGGTAATGGTCAAAATGTAGTCCATGGCTACAGTAGCCCAGGCATTTACTACTATACCTTAAACACGGTTTCGGACCAGGGTTGTGCAGCTACCTTTAATGGAAACGTTACCATTGGCGAAGAGCCAACGGCAGATTTCTTAGTCGAAAAAGGATGTCAAAACCAACCTTTGCCCTTTGCAGATGTCAGCAATGGTAACATTACTGAATGGGACTGGAACTTTGGAGTAGGCACGGACACCTTGCAAAATCCAAATTTCACCTTTGGTCAGCCCGGATTCTTCCCGGTAAGCTTAACCGTAACGACAGCCCAAGGATGTACCGACTCAAAAACAGGTTTGGTTGAAATCGTGGCAGCCCCCGATGCTAACTACACCAGTTTAAATGTTGGGGTAAATCAAGTGCAGTTTGGACCAAGCAACCCCATAAGTACAGCTACTTATCTGTGGGACTTTGGCGACGGAACCACCTCTACACAAATTAGTCCACTCAAACAATATGCCATAGCCGGCACCTACCAGGTATGTTTGACCGTTGAAAACGACAACTGCCCGGCTACTGAGTGCACCCTAATTGAAGCTAGAGACATTACCTCCTTTGAGGGTGAAACAGCGCAAAAAATGGAATTGGTTGCCTATCCAAGCCCATTCAGCGAACGGTTCTTTGTTGGAATAAACCTACCCAACGAATCTGAAGTAGCTGTATCTCTCTGGGATATTTCCGGAAGGTTGCTAACAAACCAAGACTTTGGCCTATTGTCCGGAGGCACGCATCAATTGCCTATGCAAACCTCATCCATTGGTTTGGCAACGGGAGTATATGTGCTAAAAGTCATGGTAAATGACCAAGAATTCAGCACACGAATTACCAAAGGCAATTAAGAACTAAATCTCAGCAAAAAAGCCCGGAATTTTCCGGGCTTTTTTTTGCTAAGAAATTTCATACATGAAATTAAAAAGACGGTTAATGCCTTGTAAGACCGTCAATGCCTTGTGTTTTCAAGACGAAGTTCCTGACTCAATGATGCTAACCGCAGCTTTAGTACAAAGTGTCAGGTTTTATAACCCTAACCAAGGCATCAGGAGTCTTTAGAGACCGTTGACGCCTTGCTATTCTGGCGGCGATCCCGTCCTGAACGCAGCGTCAGGGTCTGCGTTACGGCCAAATCTCAAGCTTTTTGCCCTGACCTTAGCGTCACGGGGTCCTCATTTACAACAAGTGAACTGTAGCCTGTCCAGACCGAAGCGTCAGGAAAGGACTACCGATAAAATAGCAGCGCATCGTCAGCCTCATACAGCCTCAAAAAATAGTTTTCATTAATAATCAAGCCCAAACAAAAAAAACAAACGCAGGCTATTGATTGGCAAAAGTTTAAGGATGCACAAGATTTTGTATATGTTTTTTTTCAGGCCGCTTCTGTCAGAACTTGGCAGAAATCCACAAAAACAGGAGCATTTAAAGGCGGTTTTTATAAAAACGACACATCTCGCGCAAAAGATTTCAAGAAAAGATTGTTAAAAAACCTTGCATTCAAAAAAATTAAATGCATACATTAGCCCTGACATAGACTTAGTACACTTATTGACCACCCTTAAATTGTGTTTCATGATTAAATTGCTACGACGAGCAGGAGGGATCCTTTTATTTGGTTCAGCCCTCCTAAGTTTGGGCAATGTGTCCACCCTTTCGGCACAGTGTCCCATTCCAAATGTGGTTAGTTCCTCCGCAACTTGCGGCCAAGGGGCTACCTTAACAGCAAGCGGTTCAACCGGCATTTTTCGCTGGTACGACCAGCCAACAGGAGGCGCTTTATTAGGTACAGGAGCATCCTACACAACCCCTGCGCTTTATTCAAATCAAACCTATTACGTAGAAGCGGTTGACAACCTGTCTAACCCAAACTGCGTTAGCCCGAGAGCAGCAGCGATTGTGCAAAGCAATCCATTACCTAGTCCCATTACCATTGGGGATTCCGTTATGTGCGGAACCCAAGGGACACTGCTTGCCTCCGGATCTTCCGGATCGTTTAACTGGTTTAGTCAACCCACCGGAGGAACACCCATTTTTCAGGGAAGTAGCTACAACGTTCAATTGACCCAAACCACCACGTATTACGTGGAGGCCACGGACAACTTGAACCCAAACCAAACCGTAACCTTTAATTATACAGGAGGTCAGCAAACCTGGACCGTCCCTGCAGGAATTTTCAGTATTTCTGTAGATGTTCAAGGGGCCGAAGGAGGTAGAAATACCAACTACGGTAACCGCGGCGGTTATGGAGGTCAAGTTATCGCAGACCTAGCAGTTACTCCCGGACAAACCATCTACATTCGAGTAGGTGGCTGGCCAAACACTTCTACCGGAGGTGGATACAATGGGGGTGCTTCTACCAACGCATCAAGCAGCTACGCTCAAGGCGGCGGTGGTGCTACAGACATACGCATTGGTGGCACAGGAACCAACAACAGAGTCATTGTTGCCGGCGGCGGCGGCGGTGCAGGCTGGAATTGTGGAACCGACGGTTCACGAGGTGGAGCCGGTGGCGGACTTACCGGAGAAGCAGGATATTATTGCAACAGCACCAACAATACTACGTACACCGGTCGCGGCGGAAGCCAGAACGCAGGTGGCGCTGCAGGTACAAACTGGTGCTGCCCCAACAGTGGTTCACTTGCCAATGGTGGCATGGGCTCTTACCGCGGTGGCGGCGGCGGTGGTGGTTACTACGGCGGCGGCGGCGGCTCCTACGGCGGTGGCGGTGGAGGTTCTTCTTACGCCGACCCTCAGGTAGCTACCAACATCACGCACAACCAAGGTGTCCGCACCGGACATGGAACGGTAGTTATTTCTTACGTATCTCCATTTTGCGTTAGCGCAAGAATTCCCGTTACTTACCAAGCAGGACCGGTCTCAAACCCTACAGCTCAGGCAGTTTCAGGACTTTGTGGTGATACCCTAACGGCAACCGTTGCCGGATCAACCGGTTTCTTTGAATGGTTTGATGCACCTACAGGCGGAAATAGCCTAGGCACCAACAACTCCATTACCCAAAACTTCTTAACGGCTTCCGATACCCTTTACGTAGAAGCGATTACCGACCCTAATCCCACCGGAACGCTTACATTTAACTATACCGGCGGAGTCCAAAACTGGACGGTTCCCTCCGGTGTTTATGCCATTGATTTTGATGTTGCCGGTGCACAGGGCGGTTCAAACTCATCCAACCAAGGAGGACTTGGAGGTCGAGTTACCGGTTCTTTAACAGTTACACCAGGCCAACTGATTCGCATTTATGTTGGCCAACAGCCTACCGGCAGCTCCGGCGGTTGGAATGGCGGAGGAAACCGATACAGCTATTACCAAAACGGTGGTAGCGGTGGTGGAGCCTCTGACCTTAGAATAGGAGGTACCAGCCTTAGCGATCGGGTTATTGTTGCCGGTGGCGGTGGCGGTGCCGGCTATAATTGTAGTGGTAATGCCGAACGCGGTGGTGCCGGTGGTGGTGCCGGAACGGCTCAAGCCGGTTGGTATTGCAATGGAAACAGCACCTCTTATGTAGGACAAGGTGGCCAACAAAATGCCGGTGGCTCAGGGCCGAATGGCGCTCAATCAGGAAGCCCGGGCCAAGGTGGTAATGCTGCTCAAATTGGTTGTTGCGGTCAAGCTGCCGGCGGCGGCGGCGGCGGCTGGTATGGTGGTGGCGGTGGCTACTACTATGGCGGCGGCGGTGGCGGCTCCAGCTACACCGACCCCAATTTAGCTTCTAATGTAAGTCATACGCAAGGAGACCGCTCCGGTCATGGACAGGTCGTTATCTCTTATGTGAAAGCTTATTGTTCTAGCCCACGCATTCCGGTGCCTATTAACGTAACACCACTTTCTGCTCCTACTACTCAAGGAGATAGCGTCACCTGCGGAACCCCCGTTACCTTAACAGCTACCGGAGTAACTACGCCCATAGAATGGTACGATGCCAATACAGGAGGCAACTTGGTGGCCACCGGCCCTCAAATCTCCCTACCTCCGGTAAATGGTAGCGATACTTTCTTTGTGCAAACACGCTCTTCCATTACCATCTCGGGCAACCATACCTTTAATTATACCGGAAGTCCACAAACCTGGACCGTACCCGCTGACGTCACTCAAATCCAAGTGGATATGTATGGCGCTCAAGGAGGAGGTATTTACGGAACCCCGGGTAGAGGTGGACGTGTGCAAACTACCCTAGACGTAACCCCCGGAGAAGTACTCAACCTATACGTGGGTGGTCAAAACAGCAACGCCCAAGGCGGCTGGAACGGCGGTGGATCTGCTACCCGTGGATGCTACAGCGTTCGTGGACAAGGCGGTGGTGGAGCCTCTGACATTCGCTCCGGTGGAATAGCGCTTAACAACCGCGTGGTTGTCGCCGGTGGCGGTGGTGGCTCCGGTTACGATTGCAGCTCCGGAAACAATGGTGGCGATGGTGGAGGCTTAACAGCTCTTGCCGGTTCGCGTTGCAACAGCTATGCCGATTGCTACTCCGGTAAAGGAGGAAGCCAAACTGCCGGGGGCCAGCGAGGCACTTGTGGTTCGGACGGATTCGACGGCGCCCTTGGGGTTGGTGGAGACTCCTACGACTGCGGCTACTCCGGCGGCGGAGGTGGCGGCTACTACGGTGGTGGCGGCGGCTCCAGCAGCTACGGCGGTGGCGGTGGCGGTGGCTCCAGCTATACCGATGCCAACCGCACCTCCAATACCACGCACACCCAGGGCAGCAGAAGTGGAAATGGTCAAATCAATATTTCCTACTCTATTACTAAAACATGCGAAAGCCCAAGGGTTCCAGCACCCATTTGGTTGGATTCACTGCAAGCTCCTGTAGCAGCAGGCGATACAACCTTCTGCGGAACAGGCTCTGCAAGCCTATCCGTAACTGGCCCGCAGGGCAACTATATTTGGTACGACACCATCGGTGGAAACATCGCTAACGTTGGACAAAACTGGACTACTCCCCCATTAAGCACGCCTACTACTTATTTTGTAGCTTACGATGTGAATGGTTGTCCATCTAAATACGATACCGTTCGCGTAAATGCCAACCGTATACCTAGTGCCATCCTGGCTCCGGTACAAGGTAACTACTGCCAAGGGTCTACTCCGTTGAACCTTGGATTTGTACCTCCGGTATTGCAAGGCAGCATTACCTTAACCCATTGCGGTGCCCAAGGACAATTTGGCCCCAGCCAAGGAGATGCCGACAATACCTACGGCCCCGGTGTGGTGTCCGTTCAAAACGGTATTCAATTCTGGACTGTTCCCTTCTCCGGTGTTTACGAGTTTGAAGTGGCAGGTGCCGACGGCTCACACAACGGCAATGGATACGGCGGTGGTGGCCGAGGTGCCATTATGAAAGGCAAAACCCAACTCACCGCAGGTACCGTACTCAAAATTCTCGTTGGCCAACAAGGCAAGCATGGAACTTCGGCCGGTGGCGGCGGAGGTGGTACTTTTGTTGCCGACGGCAACAATACTCCCCTCATTGTTGCTGGTGGTGGCGGTTCTTCCCGCTCCGGTGCTACACTCAACCTAAACGTAATGGATGCCGCGACCGCCCCCTGTGGCAAAAATGGTACTGGAGGTTCCGGCGGATGCGGTGGAAATGCAGCTCCATTTGGCAATGCAGGTCCAGGTGGTGCAGGATTCTTAACCGATGGTCCTCAAACCTCTGATTCAAGAGCCATGTGCCACAAAGAAGTAGCCTTCTCCTTCTTGAATGGTGGCAGAGGCGGACGTCTTCTGTACGATTGTGGATATACTTCAGACAATCTGGTACTTGGTGGATTTGGAGGCGGATCAGCTTCCGGATGGGGTGGCGCTGCCGGCGGCGGTGGCTATTCCGGAGGCGGTGCCGGCACCAACGGCACCAACAGTGGCTTCGGTGGAGGCGGTGGATCTTACTTTGATCCTTCCTTCTTTGATGTCTCTACCTCAAACGGTCAATACGACAACCAGTCTACCTTTAACAATGGACCGGTAGCCGACCTTGGCTCCTTCAACGCCAGCAATGGATATGTAATCATCAATTACAACATTCCTCAGCCTTCCGATACCAACGGTACTTGGACTGGTCCCGGAATTGTAGATTCCATCAACGGAATCTTTGATGCAGCTCAAGCCAACATTGGCACCAACTATGCTGTGTATACTGTAAGCAATAACGGTTGTACATTCCAAGACTCTGTGGCCATAAATGTAGTTGCTGGTCCTGATGCCTCTATTACTACAGCACCTGCCAGCTATTGCGACTACAGCAGCACCGATACGCTTGCTGCACTTAATAGCGGCGGTACTTGGTCCGGAAACGGCGTAATCGATGCCAACCAAGGTATCTTTGACCCCACCACTGTTACTCCCGGTACTTATCAGGTATACCATACCATTGTTGATCAAGTTGCCGGCTGTTCCGTAACCGATTCTGTTCAAGTAGTGGTAAACCCAACTCCCGACGCCTCTGTGGCTAGTCCGGGTACGGTTTGCTCTGCCGACCAGCCCTTCAACTTGTCTCCGACAACTCCCGGAGGTACTTGGGCAGGTAGCGGAATCACCAACACGTCCAACGGAACATTTACACCAAACACAAACCTTGTTGGAAACAATACGGTGGTGTATAGCGTAACTCAAAACAATTGTTCAAATACCGACTCCCTAGTGGTTACCGTACTTACTTCTCCTGATGCTACCATTGCCAATGCACCAATGCAAGTATGTGCAGATGCCTCTGCCATACTATTGAATGCGGCAACTTCAGGAGGTTCTTGGTCAGGAAACGGCATGGCCAATGCCAACTCCGGTCTGTTTGACCCACAATTGGCGGGAACAGGCACTGCTCAAGTAATTTACCAAGTAAACGGAAGCAACAACTGTTCGGCTGTCGACACTGTGCATATTGTGGTAAATTCACTACCTCAGGTTAGCGTTAGCCCCAACACCATTCAGCAGGCTTGTGCCGGCACTCCGGTTACCATGACTGCTTCCGGTGCGGTGAACTACCAGTGGATGAACAACGGCAACCCAATTAGTGGGGCCAACCAAGCCAACTATACCACAACAACCGCCGGCTCGTATACCGTTATGGGAACCGATGCCAACGGATGTGGTGCTGCTACGGCTCCTGTTCAGGTAAATGTGTCACCAAACCCCTCCATCTTCCAAATCAATGCACCTACCGTTTGTGAAGGTCAGGCTACGGCCTTTACTCAAAACAGTGGCATTGGACAAGGTGGAGTTATTAGCACCTACCAATGGGACTTTGGCAACGGAAATACCGGTTCCGGATTCCAAACTTCGGAAACCTACGCAAGTGCCGGACAATACACCGTTCAGCTCATTGCCACCACTCCTGAAGGGTGCGCAGACACTGCCACTCAGCAAGTAACGGTGCATGCCAACCCACTAGTAGACTCCGTAATTACTTCCGGTGTGTGCTTCCCAACTCCTATCGGATTTGACGCCTACACCTCAGGAGCTCAAGCGGCAGGATACCAATGGAACTTTGGCAATGGAAGCACAGGTATTGGTCAAAACGTAAACCACGCCTATGCAACACCGGGCGTATACTACTACGACCTTACCGTAAACAGCACCGAAGGCTGCGCCACTACCTATAACGGTAGCGTAGCGGTAGATGCTAAACCTAACGCAGACTTCCTTAGCACCAACGGATGTACCGAACAAGCACTAACTCTAGTGGATGTGTCTACCGGTAACATTACCGATTGGAACTGGGACTTCGCAGGCCAGGCTACCGACACCCTTCAGGCGCCAAACTACAGCTTCAGTCAACCGGGTACCTATTTGGTAACTCTGCAAGTAAGCACAGCCAATGGATGTTCAGACACCTACACCCAAAATGTGGTGGTAAGTCAAACACCTGACGCCAGCTTCTACGGTACCAACACCGGCGTAAACTCGGTTCAATTCACACCGTTCAATCCGGTAAACGGCGCCAACTACCAGTGGACACTGGGCGACGGCACAGCCAGCAACGACATAAGCCCGCTTAAGAATTACCTAAGCGCCGGCAATTATATCGTTTGCCTTACCATTGAGAAAAACGGATGCTCATCTACCACCTGCGACACCATCGAGGCCAAAGACATCTTTAGCTTCGAAGGACCCGATGCAGCGGCTCTTGAGCTCTCCGTATACCCCAACCCATTCACCGGTCCTATGGTAATGTCTATGCAACTGGACAAAGCTGCCGACGTACAAGCCGAACTCCTCGACCTTTCCGGACGTCGTTTGGCCATGTTCGATATGGGCAGCCTAAGTGCAGGACGCCACGACAAAACCATCGAAACCGGTCAACTGGGACTGGCCACAGGCATGTACTTACTCCGCGTAAGCATCGATGGAGAAATTTACACCGCCCGTGTGGTGCGAGGTCAATAAACGATCCCTTTAAAACCCATAAGAAACGCCCCGATTTTTCGGGGCGTTTTTTTTTGGGCGCCCGGGCGGGCCCTCCCTCCTGCTCCGGTGCCGCAAAGCCTGCATGTGCAAATTGCAGCCGGCGTTTGCTAAAGCGCCACGCGTCTGCAATAGCACCTGCTAGGCCTTGCGGCATCCGGGGCATCCGTTCGGCCCCTGGCGCAGCCCGCCCGCAAGCGAATGATTGACAAGCCCTTCAACATAAGATGAACCTTAGGCTTTTCTAATATTTGGCTGTATTTTTGAAAAAAACCACCCCCCATGAGGTATTTCTTGCTTTGTTCTTCTTTGTTTTTAGGATTAAACCAGCTCTTTGCCCAAGGCGTAACCATTGGAGCCAACACCCCACCCGACCCTTCCGCTACCTTGGAAGTTGCCGGCAGCCAAGGAGGTTTCTTACTTCCAAGGCTCAGCACCACCCAGCGCAACGCCATTCAAAACCCGGCCAATGGGCTTCAGGTTTACAATACCACCACCGAATGTGTCGAAACATGGTTTCCCTCCGGATGGAAAGCTCTAGAATGTGATTGCAGCCAAGCGCCGCCGCAACCGGGGAACATTCAGGGAGGAAGCGACCAATGCTTGGGTGCTTCTCAAGTACTTTACACAATTCCTCCAGTCTCGGGTGCTCAATCTTACCAATGGACTATTGACAACCAAGACACGCTGGTATCCGGCAACGGAACCGATTCTATTTTGGTGAGTTTTTCCAATCAGTCCGGGCCTCGCAATATTTCCGTAACCGCTTCCAATGCCTGCGGTACCTCCACCATTCAAACCCTGGTGGTGACGGTAGCCAATCCTACGGCTGCCTACACGGTGACTCCCAACAGCCCTATTGTAAACAACCAAGCCACCTTCAATGCCACAACGCCCAATATTTCGAGTTATCAGTGGAGCTTCCAAAATGGGACGCCGGCCAGCTCCATCGTTCAAAACCCCGGAGTTACCTGGAGCAATACGGGGCAGTTTCAAGTGCAGCTCATGGTTACCGACAACAACAACTGCATTGACACGCTTAATAATACTGTAACCGTAACGAATTGTCAGGCTCAAACTTGGAACTTTACCACCTGTGGAGCCATTGGAAGGTTTGGCCCAAGCCAAAGCCAATGCAACTCCACCTATGGCAACGGCGTAGTTAATGTGACCAATGGAATTCAAGAATGGACCGTACCCTCTACCGGCACCTACGAAATAGAAGTGGCGGGTGCTTCGGGTTCCCATAATGGTTCGGGCTATGGCGGTGGAGGTCGAGGTGCCATACTTCGTGGTCGCTTAACCTTAAATCAAGGACAAACCATACAATTATTGGTTGGGCAAGAAGGCAAACACGGCACTAGTGCAGGTGCCGGAGGCGGAGGAAGCTTTGTTGTCGGCTCCAACAATACTCCATTGATGATTGCCGGAGGTGGCGGCTCCTCTAGATCGGGATCGCAACTCAATTTAAATATTATGGACGCCACAACCAACACTTGCGGAAGGGCAGGCACCGGAGGCGGAGGTGGTTGTAATGGAAACGGTGCCCCTTTTGCAGACCAAGGTCCCGGAGGAGCCGGATTTTTGACGAATGGACCACAAACTTCCGACAGCCGTTCCATGTTTGTAAAGGAAAATGCCTACTCCTTCTTAAACGGTGGACGAGGCGGACGTTTGATTTATAGCAGCTCGTATACCTCTGCCAACGAAATGATTGGAGGTTTTGGCGGTGGAGCAGCTGCCGGCTGGGGCGGTTCGGCTGGAGGCGGAGGTTATTCCGGTGGAGGATCGGGCAACAACAACAGTGGCTCAGGTTTTGGCGGTGGTGGTGGCTCCTATATGGACGCCAATGCGCAGCAAGTGGCTACTTCGGATGGGCAATACGCCAACAGCAGCAACTTGAATGGCCCCATTCAAAACCTGAACCAATACCATGCAGGGCAAGGCTACATAACCATAACGCGGGTTTGTCCTTAAAAAAAACCGCTACATCAAAAGAGTTTAGGTTCTGATTATCCGAATGATTTAAAAACCAAAATCTCTACATCGGGCCCCGGACCTCAGCGGTACCCTGTGGGTTCCCGGCCCGTAAAAAACAGAGCGGTACAGGAGTGGAGCTTTAGCGAACTCCCTGTAGCGCTTCTGTTTTTCGGGCTGGGGACCTACAGGTAAAGCGTGGGGCCGGAAAAGGCCTCCAAAAAAAAACACCGATTCAAAGAACCGGTGTTGTGTAGCGAGGACGGGAGTTGAACCCGTGACCTCAGGGTTATGAATCCTGCGCTCTAACCAACTGAGCTACCTCGCCAAATGGGAGTGCAAATATAGGGGATTCCCTGTTTTTTTCAAGGGAGGAACCAAAATGAGCACAAAATATGCTTGGGATAGGCAAATAAATTACTTATATTGTTGCTCTTATACGCCTAGAGCCCCTTACTTATGGCATCTACAGAAACTTTTGAACTGGAGTATATTGTTCGGTCCAGTCCCCGAATTTTGTATAATTTTTTAAGAACACCCAGTGGACTATCCGAATGGTTTTCGGATGAGGTAGACATTCGGGATGATATTTTCACCTTCCGCTGGGACGGTTCCGAAGAAAAAGCGAAGCTGGTAGACTATAAAGACCAGGAATTTGTGCATTTTGAATGGATTGAAGGAGAAAAGGAAGGCCTGTCTTTTGAAATGCGGGTAAAGGTAGATGACCTTACCGGAGGCGTGGCATTGCTCATTAAAGACGAGGCGGAGCCGGAAGAAGTTGAAGAGACGCGTAGGCTTTGGGACGCCCAAGTTCAGGAGCTGATGCAGGTATTGGGTTCCTGACCCAAGGAATTAGCTACCTTTGCCTTTAGGATGATGAAGCGCCTAACTGCACTGGTTCTGAAATCGTATTTGGGGCCTTTTTTGCTCACTTTTTTTATAGCACTATTTGTGCTTGTGATGCAGTTTCTATGGAAACATGTAGATGATTTAGCGGGCAAGGGCTTGGAGTGGAGCATTATATTGGAATTGCTGTTTTATGCTTCGGCAACTCTGGTTCCGCTGGCGCTTCCTTTGGCCATTTTGCTATCTTCCATAATGACTATAGGCACCATGGGTGAGCATTTGGAATTGGTAGCCGCCAGATCGAATGGCATTTCCTTGCTTAGGCTTTTGCGGCCACTTATGGTATTTGTGCTTGGAATAAGTATAGGGGCATTTTTATTCAGCAACTATGCCATGCCTGTGGCAAACTTTAAATTCAAAAGCCTTTTTGCCGCGATTCGTGCAACACGCCCCGCCATGGATATTACCGAAGGGGTATTTTATTCCGGACTTACAGGGGTTACCCTATATGTAGGAGAAAAAAACAAAAACGGGCAAGAGATTTATAATGTAATGGTATACGACCATAGCCAACGAGGGCTTGGTGATGCGCGCCTTACCATGGCCCAAAAAGGTACCATACAATTCACCCCCGACGAGCGGTACCTTATATTGGATTTAAAAGATGGTATTCGGTACGACGGAGCCGATTTTTTCACCAAACAACATGGTTCGTATCGATTTTATAGAGAAGCATTCAGCCGTCAACAAGTTTGGATTGATATGTCGGCTTTTCAAATAGACACCGAGAACAACCGGGACTATTTGAAGAACTCTTACGCCATGATGAACGTGTTTCAGCTCAATAAAGTATTCCAAGACATCCACAGCGATTTTGCAGAGCAAAACAGAGGGGTAGGACGCCGGCAATTGGATGGCTTTTTGTTTGCCCCTCCCAAGGAGATGGCCTTTGACATGGAGCCTGGAAAGGTTGCGCTTCCTAAAAGCAATCCAAAAATTGAGGCGACTGCAGAAGCCGAACCTCAGAAGTTATCCGCAGGCCAACCTCTAAAAACAACCATTGACTTACAAAAGCAATCCTTGTCAAGGCATTTAGTTAAGGAAGAGGCCCGTGAGGTATACAGGCAAGCCGAGCAACAAATACAAGCCTTGCACCGCAATTTCACGCAACAGCAATCGAGTTGGGAAATGACCCAAAAAAACTTGGCAAGCAACCGGGTAGAGTGGCACCGAAAGTTCACCTTAAGTTTTGCCTGCTTGGTATTGTTTTTTATTGGTGCCCCCTTAGGTGCCATCATTCGAAAAGGAGGCTTAGGTTTGCCTTTGATTTTATGCATTTTGATTTTCATTACCTACCACATTATTTCCACCTCTGCCGAAAAATCGGTTAAGAGTTTAAATATGGACCCGGTTTGGGGCATGTGGCTGTCTTCACTTATTTTATTTCCCTTTGGCCTCTTTTTAACCTTGCGGATTTCTACCGACAACAAATGGTTTAGCTTGGAAACCTATCAAAACCTTTGGTATAGATGGCGGCGAAAAAGAAAGTAGTGCTGTGGTGCAGCAAACCGCCTTACCCCGCGTCGGATGGAGGTACTCGAGCCATGCAGTCTACGTTAAAAAGCCTTCAAAGCATAGATTTGGAGCTTTGGGTCATTTGTTTAAGTACCCACAAGCACCCTTTTTCTCCGGATAAGTGGCCAAAAGAAATAGACCAAGAAAGGCTTTTAATGGTACCTGTTAACACCAAAGTAAAATGGTGGATGGTCTTTCACTTGCTATTTGGCCAAAACCCGTTTCAATTGTGGCGCTTTGGCAGAACATCACCCCATCAAAAAATAAAAGTTCAGGCATTTTGGGATGCCATTGCCCCGGACTTAGTTATTTGGGATGGACTCCCTGCAACCTGGTGGCGCGGAATGGTTAAAATGGGTGCTGAAGTTCGAGAAATCTATAGGAGCCATAATATAGAACACAAGGTGTATGGTGCCCTGTGGCAAAGAAAAAAGAATCCGATCACAAAGGCTATTCTTTTAAAGGAAAACCGACGGTTAGGTAACTACGAGGAGGACCTTTGGAAAGGCGTGCATGAGGTATGGAGCATTAGCGCAGTAGACCACCGGGAAATTGCTTGGCATAAGGGGGTAAAATCCACCTATTGGCCTACGGCTTATTACGGTCAATTTAGCAAGGTATCTATAGGCGACCCCATTCGCTTTTTTCATATAGGGGCTATGGATTGGAAACCCAATCGGGTAGGTGTCGAATGGTTGATTAACGAGGTTTGGCCTTTAGTAATTAAAACCATTCCTGATGCTACACTTCACTTGGCCGGTAAGTCTTTCCCCAAAGAGGTAGATTGGAGCGAAAGGACCGGTATCTCTTGTTATGGAGAACTGGATGAAATTGGGCCTTTTATTTCTCAAATGGATGTATTGATTGTACCCATTTTGGAAGGGTCCGGGGTTCGGATAAAAGTTTTAGAGGCGCTTGATTTTGGAAAATTAGTTTTGAGTACTCCAGTGGGGCTTGAGGGGCTGGCCGAGGACCTAAAAGCCACAATACCAAACACAAGAGACCCTATAGAGCTGGCTGAGCTAATGATTAGATGGTACCTAAACCCAACACAAAGAGCACAGACTGCCAAGCTTCAGCAAGCAGCTTACTGGGAAAATTACTCCCCGGAAAAGCTAATAAATGCGCTTAAAATTATGCTGGATGCTTATTAAGTAATGCCCTACAGTCCTTGGCATTGAGTTAGTTTAGGCATACTTTTACTTTTGCGAATCAATCGATTAATGGCTTTGGGCATCACTGAATGGTTTATTATTCTAATTGCAGTAAGCTCGGTATGGGGCTTCCAAAGTAAGTCCTGGTTTGACAAGGGGCGCTTTACCGCCTATGAAATTGTCCATAAAAAAGCCTATTGGAAACTTATAAGCCATTTGTTTTTGCATGCCGATATTATGCATTTGGTGTTGAATGGTGCTGTGCTCTTTATGTTTGGCAAGGAGGTTGAACGCTATTTACTTAAACAAAGCAATTATGGTGGGGCCATTTACCTGTTTTTACTTCTGGGAAGTGGAGTATTTAGTTCGCTCTATGGATTATATAAATACAGAAACCAACCCAACTACCATGCCGTTGGTGTCTCAGGTTCGGTTAGCGCGGTAATATTTGCCTTTATTGCAGTATATCCTGCAGAACCTCTTAGGTTCATTCTTTTGCCCATGATAGATATTCCTGGATTTGTTATTGGGATTGCCTATTTGAGCTACAGTTGGTACATGGCACGAAGGAAACTCGACAATATTGGACACGATGCACATTTCTTAGGGGCTGTATTTGGCCTACTTTTTATGTTTATATACCTCCCTCGCTTGTTTGTAGAGTTTTGGGAAACCATAGGTAGCTTTGTTCCGGGATGATGAATGAGGTTTTTTTAAATGGCGCTTGGCGTAGCTTAGAAAGCTTAAGTGGAAAGCTCATAGAACCTTTATGGACAGAGGGAGCCGGGCTTATTGAAACCATGCGGTGGGAACATCAGCGCTTTGCACTAAAAACATATCATGAAAAGCGAATTATTCAAAGCTTGGAACTTTTGCAATGGCCAAGCCTAAAGCTTTCGCTTTTTTGGGAACAAGTTCATCAGGCTTTACGCCTTAAACAGCTAGAAAAACAAAGCTTAAAAATTAGGCTCACCTTTTTTCCTTCTTCTCTCAAGCCCAACAATACCGATTGGTTAATGCAAGTTGGATTGGCACCTGCACTGGGCAAACCCAACAACACTTTTTTAACGGCAGGAATTAAAAACATGCCGGTAGACGGTGTTGGTAGTTTCCTAGGGCTAAAAAGCATAAATCGCTTGCCCTACCAATTCTTAGCTCGAAATCAGAAGAATTTTGAGACGCTATGGAATCATCCGGAATGGGGCTTGAGCGAGGGAACCATCAGCAACATTTGGCTTTGGATGGGTCAAAACCGTTGGCTTATTCCACCACCCTTGGGCCAAGTCCGGGGAGTAATGCATCAGTGGCTTCTAGATTATAGCCACTCCCAAGGATGGGAGGTAAAGCAACAGCACTTAATGGCAGAGGTTTGTAAGGAAGCCAAAGGCTTGTGGCTTACAAATGCCCTTAGGGGTATTCTTGCTGTGGATGAATTGGACGGCAAAAAGCTGAACTCTCCCAATCCAGATGAGGTTCTAGAATGCTGCTTTAAACCATCGGGGTCTAGTTTTTTATAAGCCGCTGTTCAAAGCTTGCCCACAAGGCATAGGTATTTCCAAGGCTGAGCATTTTTAATTTCCAGTCGTCCACCGAAAGATCTCTGGCAAGTACAGACGCCAAAGGCTCATAATCCACCACCCAGGCATTGGCCATCAACTCCTCTTCCAACTGCCCTTTTGACCAACCGGAATAGCCCAGAAAAAAACGAACCCGATCGGGTGAAAGCGCTCCTGAATTTAAGGCTTGAACAAGTTTTGGGAAATGTCCTCCCAAAAAAACGTTCTCTTCTATTGGCGTGGAGTCTGGTATGAGGTCCGCCGCTTGATGCATATAAAACAAACGCGCATTGTCGACCGGCCCTCCATACCATACCGGTATCGAAACATTCAAGCTTTCCTCTACCAATTGGTTTAATTCTAAATCCATGGGTCTATTTAGAATAAATCCCATGGCACCTTCCGATGGAGAGAAACTCGAAATGGCCAACATGGCCTTACCAAAGTATGGGTCATCCATTCTGGGATCGGCAAAAAGCTGCATCCCGGGCTTCAATATAACTTCCTTTGGCTGAACCACTGAATTACAATTAACTTTGAACTCTTAAGTTACAAGTATAGGTAAAACGTTATTCGCGCATGCATTGTTTCCAAAACATCACCCTTCATCTTTTCTTTTGGTTTTTGTCACTACTAAGTCTTGCACAAGTTGGTAAGGATAGTTTAACGGGTACCGGAAAGGGCTTACCCGGTCAGGAACAAGGCTTTTGGAGCTACAACTACCCAGGAGGCGCTTTGCATTCGAAAGGGAATTTCTCCCAAGGCAACAAAGTAGGGATATGGCAGTATTTCTACTCGACAGGACAAGTTATGGCAAGCGTAGATTATGCCAAAAAGCAATCAACATTGTTTTATGCCGATGGAAGCATAAAAGCCAAAGGTCGGTTGGAGGGAAGCGATGCCAGTGGAACTTGGGTGGAGTACTTTCGAAACGGTCAAAAAAAGTCGCTTAAGCGCTTTTTAAAAGGAAAGCCTCACGGCACTTGGAAAAGCTGGCATGTGAATGGGAAAAAAGCATCCATCCAATATTTCAAATACGGAAGCAGAGTAAAGGTTTGGAAAGAATATGAAGCCAACGGCCAGCTTAGTTTTAAGGGTAGATTCGAAAACGACAAGCCCAGTGGCGTTTGGGAGTATTGGTTTGAGGGGGGAGAGCCTAAAATGAAGGTTGATTACGAAAATGGGAATACCCAAGCCTGGTACCAAACCGGCCTGCATAGAATTGAAGGCGAAGGTACTATGCAAGAACCGCTGGGAAAATGGACTTGGTATTATGCCAGAGGCACCACCAAAGAAAAAGGAAAATTCAATAAAGACCACCTTAAAGATGGCCGTTGGGTGGGAGAATGGAAAAACGGCAAGCGCCAATACAAAGGGCAATACAAAGATGGTGTGGCCACTGGCCGCTGGGAAACTTTCCATGACAATGGTCAACCCGATTCCATTATTCACTTTGACCATTCCGGAGAACCTACCGGAGTATGGACTTGGCATTTCCGGAGTTCAGGCAGCATTAAAAAGAAATGGCATATAGACTCCAATTACACCGTCACCTGGTATCCAAATGGCCAAATGGAGTCAAGGGGTGCAGGTTCAGAACAAAGCCCCGAAGGCATGTGGGAGTTTTGGCACCAGAACGGAAGTCTAGCCGAAAAAACGGGCTTTGAAAACGGAGTACCCCATGGAACCAGCACAAGTTGGAACCCGGAAGGAAACCTAGAAACCCAGGCCCAATACCTACAAGGTCAACAGAATGGCACTTGGCTCATGTTTTATGCCACGGGAGACACCGCATCCATACGCCATTTTAACCATGGAACACCCTCCGGCGTTTGGAAATACTGGTACCCAGATGGCAAGCTGCAAGCCGTAATACGCCAAGATTCCGACTCAAGTAGCTTTTGGCATCCCAACGGTGTACTCAAAATGAAAGGGGTTTACCGAAAAGGAAAAAAGGAAGGATTATGGAAACACTGGTTTGAATCCGGTCAATTGAAAGAAACAGGGGCTTATTTGGCCGATTCTATGCATGGTGCCTGGGAGGTTTATTTTGAAAACGGCACCTTAAAAGGAAGGTTCCATTACGAATCAGGCGTAAAGACAGGAAAATGGATCTGGTTTAACGCCGAAGGACAAAAAGAACTGGAAGGCCACTTTGAAGACAACAAACAAGAGGGGGCTTGGAAAAATTGGCATCCCAACGGAAACCTCCATTACAGTGGCTATTATGCGCAAGACAAGCGCGATAGTTTGTGGACCTATTACTACCCTACCGGAGAAAAATGGAAAGAAGGCAGCTTTAAGGCAGACCAAAAAACCGGAAGATGGGAGTATTGGTACGAAAACGGAAAAACCGAACACTATGGAAACTTTTCCCATGGCAAAGAGAACGGCTTTTTTGAATCGTTTCACGAAAACGGAAAAACCCGCGATGCAGGCTGGTTTCGTTTCGGAATAATGGACAGTCTTTGGCAAGGATTTTCGTTTAGCGGCATGCCCACCTATAAGGGCAGTTACAAAAATGGCCTTAGAACTGGCAAATGGGTTTGGTACCACCCTTTAGGAAACCTAGAAAGAGTTACCCACTTTATTTTGGGTAAAAGGCACGGGCAAGAAACCGTATACTTCAAAGACGGACAAATTGAAAGGCAAGGAAACTACAAAAACGGGAAAGAAACCGGCACCTGGGAGTATTTTTACCCCTATGGCGCTCCTGCCGGGCTTTACCACAAAAAAGAAGGCCAGCTGCACGGAAAATACATTAGGTTCCATTCCAACGGAAAGGTTTCTACTTCAGGAGCATACAAAAATGGGGTGAGGCATGGGACCTGGACTATTTACAACTCCGATGGAGCGTGGATTCAGAAAGCAGTATACAAAGAGGGTGTTCAGGTCTTCTCTGAAACTCCCGCCCCTTAGTGGGAAAGATTTGTTAGGGAAAGTGACGCTACTGGGCCATGCTTTTTTATAAATTCGCCAACAAACTATAAAGAACACTTCATGGCAAGTTCTACAGCCAATGAAACAGGCATCCGTTCCTCTGAACTTATTCTTAATCCGGACGGCTCCGTATATCACCTAAAACTTCATCCGGAACAACTTGCCGATACAGTGCTCTTGGTTGGCGATCCCGGCCGGGTGGCAGAAGTCTCTCGTTACTTTGACCATATTGAGTTTCAAGTAAGCAACAGAGAGTTTATTACCCATACCGGATCCATCGGAAATAAGCGAATTTCATGCATCTCCACCGGAATCGGAACAGACAATATCGATATTGTCTTAAATGAAGTTGATGCCTTGGTCAATATTGACTTAGACCACCGCACGCCTAAAGACCTGCACCATAAATTGCAACTTATTCGAATTGGCACCACCGGCTCGCTACAAGAAGAGATTCCCGTCGATGCCTTCGTTCAGTCCCGTTGGGCCATCGGACTCGATAGCCTTTTGAATTGGTATGCATACCCTAAAAATCCTGACCAAATGCGCCTGGAACAGGAATTTGTGGCATACGCTGGTTTTAAAGATGGCTTAGCCTTTCCTTACGCTTTCAAAGCCGGTGAGTCCTTGGCCGATACATTCAACCACTTCTCTCACCAAGGCATTACCCTTACTGCCCCCGGATTTTATGCACCTCAGGGAAGAAAACTTCGTTTAAACCCCTTGCTTCCTGACCTAAACGAACATTTACCCGGGTTCTCTTTCGAAAAGTGGAAAGTCGCCAACTTTGAAATGGAAACCTCAGGGCTGTATGGATTGTCAAGCCTTTTGGGGCACGATGCGGTTACTCTTTGCGCTGTTATTGCCAACCGCCCACTGGGTGAGTACTCGCAAAACCCGCATAAAGCAGTAGATCAGCTCATTAAAAAGGTATTAGAGAGCCTAAGTTAGAAGAACCTCCTGCGCTCCCGCTTAGCTTTCCCCTAAATCACCATTGGCTTGAGCAGCTCGAGTTGCTGCCAAGCAGGCTGTGCGCTTTTGGAGTTTGCAAGTTGAGGCAAAACCTTACGAAAAAACAAAGGCAAAGTAGCTAGGAAAACAAAGGTCTCTATACCTTTGACCTTGGCAAATACAAAACCATGAATCTTCCCCAAACATTGGACGCTTTTAGCTATCCGGTTATGGAACACTTTTACACCGTTCAGGGAGAAGGTGTGCACAGCGGCAAGCCCGCCTATTTTGTGCGGTTGGGCGGCTGTGATGTAGGCTGTGTTTGGTGCGACGTAAAAGAATCTTGGCCCATGGACAGCCATTCAAAACTTACCATAGCCCAATTGGTGGAAGAAATCAAAAAAACGCCTGCCAAGCAAGTAGTTGTTACCGGAGGAGAACCCAGCCTCTATCCCTTAACCCCTTTTTGCAATGCCTTGATAGCCCATGAGCTGGCATGCTGGATAGAAACCAGTGGAACCGGCAATTTTTCAGGTATATGGGATTGGATTTGCGTTTCACCAAAAAAATTTAAAGCCCCAAAAAAGGAGTGGCTCGAAAAAGCCGACGAACTAAAACTGGTCGTTTTTCACCCGTCCGACCTCATATGGGTAGAACAGTTTTTGCCTTTTCTGAAACCCCAATGCCGACTTATCGTACAACCAGAATGGGACAAAAGAGAGCAAATCATGCCTCTTTTAGTAAACTTTGTAAAGGAAAACCCCAATTGGAGCATTTCCTTGCAATCCCATAAATACCTTGGAATCCCATGAAATTAAGGATGCTTTTTCCGTTCGCCCTGCTCCTTTGCCTATCTTTTATTTCTCTGAACGCACAACAAGACGTACCACGCAAGGCACGAAAGTCTTTTGAAGCAGCCAGAGAACACTACCTGCGGCTCGAGTGGGGAGCAATGGAAAACGCATTGAATGAAGCCATTCAAGCTTTCCCCAACTTTGCCGAAGCACGAATTTTCAGGGCTGAGTGGCGCATGGACAGGGGCAATTTAGAGGAGGCCATTCAAGATTATAAAATGGCCTACCTGGCCGACACCGCAGCCTACCTTGGCGTTCTTAATGTCCTAGCTAACTTATATTTAGAACAAGGTCTGCCGGACTCCTCTTTATGGGCGCAACAAAAATTCCTGGCCAGGGCCCGCTTGTCTCCGGATAAAAAAGCGCTCCTTCTAGAACGCCTCGAAAAAACCAAGCGATCGCTCGAATTAATGAAAGAAGCCATAGCGTTTGAACCCGAAAACCTTGGCGAAGAAATAAACTCGGCCGATGGAGAATACCACTGCTCATTCACAGTAGATGGCCTCGAAATGATTTTTACTGTTCGCGAAGCTTACCAAGGAGGCTGTCCCGCACCCATGATGCGCCAGGAAGAAAACTTTTACGTGGCCTATGAAGAAAATGGCAACTGGGTGCGACGCAGACCCTTGGGACCTCCCATCAACACGCCCTGCAACGAAGGCGCCGGACGTATTTCGCCCGACGGCAATTACCTCTTTTTTGCCGCAAGCCATGGACCCAATTCCTTGGGGCGCATGGACATCTACTTTGCCAAACGCGTTAATGGCAGTTGGCAAAAACCGGAAAACTTAGGACCAGCCGTTAATTCGCCACACTGGGACTCTCAACCCGCATTTGCACCCGATGGAAAAACCTTGTATTTTGTTTCTACGCGCCCCGGAGGAGTTGGAAAAGAAGACATTTGGTGCTCTGAATTACGCCCCGATGGCTCTTGGACTCCTGCCAAAAACTTAGGCCCCACCATAAACAGCACCGAAAACGACTTTTCGCCCTTCATTCACGCCAACAACATAGACTTCTATTTCGCTTCCTTTGGATTTCCCGGCCTTGGTGGGGCAGACCTATTCGTGGCGCAAAAAAATGCCGACGGCAGTTTTTCTGAACCTAGAAACCTGGGTTACCCTTTAAATACAACTAAGGACGAACGCAGTCTCGTAATTTCCGCTGATGGCCGAACGGGCTACTATGCCAGCAACAACCAAGAAGGATTTGGAGACTTTGATTTGTTCAGGTTCCAAACGGACCCCTCTTACCGTCCCAAACCCGCCACTTGGATGGGTGGGGTCATTACTGCCGACGGCGGACTTCCGGCCACCAAAATTGAACTTATCGATTTGGAAACCGGTCAACCTACCGCCACCACCCACCCCGACCCGGTCTCCGGCCGCTATTTGCTTCCCCTGCCCACCGGCAGAAAATATGGCCTAAACATTTCCTCTCCCGGATTTTTGTTTCATTCCGAACATGTACAGTTGGACTCCAACCACCAAAAATTTGAACCGTTTAAAAAGAACGTCAAACTGGAAAGGGTGGATACCGGTAAATCCGTGGTATTGAAAAACATCTTCTTCGATACCGATCGCTTTGAATTAAAAGAAACAAGCTACCCGGAACTTCAAAAACTCAAAAATTTCCTCAGCGATAATCCTACATTAAGGATTCAAATTGAAGGACATACCGACAATCAAGGCGACCGAGCTCACAACCAAACCCTAAGCGAAAACAGGGCCATTGCCGTAAAATCCTGGCTCCTGAATCAAGGCATTTCCGCCGACCGACTTATGGCCAAAGGCTATGCCGATACCCGGCCGGTTGCCGACAACAACAGCCCGGAAGGTAGAGCTCAAAACCGTAGAACTGCCTTTAGAATCATTCCCTAAATCATGCAAATCACCTCACCCGAGTTTTTGTTCAATCTGTTCAACAGTGTAGTCTTGCCGGCTTGGTTCTTAATTATCCTATTCCCCGGCGCTAAGATTACCCATAGCTTGCTTTACAAAGGGTGGTTCCCGGGAACTTTGGCACTCGCCTACCTTCTTTTCCTTGTTGTGGCACTTTTTGGAGATCCACAAGCACCTGACTTTGGCTCCATAGAAGGGGTTAAAGCCATTTTTAGCAGCCCTTGGGGAGTACTTACCGGATGGATTCATTATTTGTGCTTCGATTTGTTGGTAGGCATGTGGATTGCCCGCCATGCCTTAAAAAATCGACGCAACCGATGGATTACCGGCGGATGCCTTTTCTTTTCTTTTATGCTGGGCCCCGTTGGCTTTGGGCTCTATGGCTTTTGGAATCTTTTGGCACCCAACCCAACTCCTCCCCAACATTCCTTGTAAAGCAGGCCGACTTCCCTGTGCATCACACGCCAAACACAGCCATGCCATTGCTTAAGCTGAACATCAAAGCCCCAACACTTACCACCGCATAGCCCCACCGAGACTATTAACCCAACTATTCAAAGGTCTCCATGCCTTCCCAACCATTCTATCCCCCAAATTCAGCCCAATAAATCTCCCCGTTTTACTTACTTTGCAAAAAAGCCAATTTCCATGCATCAATACCGAACTCCGAAAAAGTCTTGGATAAACATAGATTCAGATAGCGACTTTTCGCTCGCTAACCTACCCTATGGTGTGTTTAAAACTTCCCGTTCAAACCCTAGGGTTGGAGTAGCCATTGGAGCCCAAATTTTAGACTTGGCCGCCCTTTTTGATCTCGGTTTCTTTGCCGATTTAGGCCTCAACAACAATCCTTTCGCCACAGATAGTTTAAACGAATTCATGGCCCTCGGTCGCCCGATTTGGACCCAAACCCGCCAACGTATTTTGGACCTTCTTGATGACCAAAACGCCGAACTAAGCTCCAAAACAGCTCTGCACGCAGAGGTGCTTATTCTACAGACAGATGCTCAAATGCTTATGCCTGTACAAGTACCTAACTATACCGATTTTTATTCAAGCCAAGAACACGCCACCAATGTGGGCAAAATGTTCCGTCCCGATGGAGAACCACTGCTGCCCAACTGGAAACACATCCCCGTAGGTTACCATGGCAGGGCCAGTTCCATCCTGGTTTCCGGAACTCCCATCCGCCGTCCATGGGGACAGCTTCTGCCGCCCGATGCCAACCAACCCGTATTTGCGCCCTGCCGCTTACTCGACTTTGAACTCGAAATGGCCTTTGTAGTAGGAAAACCCAATACGCTTGGAGACCCCATTTCCATTGACAAAGCCGAAGACCACATGTTTGGCATGGTTATCTTTAACGATTGGTCCGCCCGTGACATCCAAAAGTGGGAGTACGTTCCCCTTGGGCCATTTTTAGCCAAAAATTTTGCCTCTTCCATCTCGCCTTGGGTGGTTACCCTAGATGCCCTGCAGCCCTTCCGTTGTCCGGCACCTCAACAAGACGTAGAACCACTCTCTTACCTTAAAGAATCCGACCGACACACCTTCGATATACAATTAAGCGTTTCTATACTTCCAGAAAACAGCGAAGAAGGCCAAGTGTGCCAATCCAATTTCAAATACCTGTATTGGACCATGGCCCAGCAGTTGGCACACCATACCGTAAACGGTTGCAACACGCAGGTGGGCGACATGTACGCTTCCGGCACCATTAGCGGAAAAGAGCAAAACTCCTTTGGCTCCATGTTGGAACTCAGCTGGAAAGGAAGCCGCAAAGTGGCCCTGCCCGGCGGCTTAGAACGTACCTTCATTCAAGACGGCGACACCGTAATCATGCGCGCCTTCGCTCAAAAAGAGGGACTCCGCGTGGGCTTTGGAGAAGTTCGCTCCAAAGTCCTGCCAGCCCACCCCGAAAAGGCCTGATTCAGCCTAAGAAACAGCACATAAAACCTAAAATGAAGCCCCAAATGTCTTGGGGCTTTTTTTTTCGGGCCTTTCTTCCAAATGCCACTCCCCTATTCTTTCCGGCCCCGGCTCCGGTCGGCTTTGCGCCTGTGGGGGCTCAGTAGGCTCCGGGGGTTCCGCAAAGCTCCACCTCCTCGCCATACTTCGCCCAACCACAGCCGCTGCTGCCGGCCCTCCACCCGGCCGGGAGGCAATTCTTTCTTAATCCTCTTCCCAAAAAAATCCCCCCTGCGGTTTGCACCGCAGGGGGGATTCCAATTTATCAAAAAAACCCTTATTCAAACATCAACCGTTCTGCCAAAGTACCCATGGAAGTTTCAGCCACAAGCACATAAACTCCCGCCGGCAAATTACCTCTGGAAATTTTCACAACGGGGGCGGCTGCATCGTAAGACTCAGAAGCCACTACACGCCCTTGCACATCGCGCAAGGTCCATGAGTGAATCGCATTGCTCTCATGCACGCCCAAATAGCACACATCGCTTACAGGGTTTGGATACACCCGATGCGCTATGGCAGACCCAATACTTTCTACATTCAAATTGGGGTTGTCCATTACCAGTTTCATTCTTGGAATTAAAAACCCAACAATGGTATCGGAATACAAACGACCTTTGGTTGCCGACATATCGGGGTTAGAAACCAAACCATCGGCATGAATGGCGTTTCCATCCTGCCCAAGCAAAGGAGCTTCTGCAACAACTGAGGCACTGTCCCACCACTCCCAAGGCGATCCATCTTCACCGGGACCGGAAACTTCGGCAATTTCCAACTGAAACAACCCTTCGTACTGTGCTTTTGGATTCATCGCATAAGCACGTGTGCTAAAGGGATCGCTAAAGGTATGGTTCTGCCAAATATCGTTGTTCCCTAAGGCATTGGCCCTATATACGGCAGCTCGGCTACCATGCACATTCACCACAGGCTGTCCGGTGGCAGGTACAATTACCGTTCCTGAATCAAAAGGAGCAAATACATCCCTGCGTGCATGGATAGATGCCAATGGCGGTTCGCTCCAAATACCTTCCATCCAAGACTTATCACCTAAAGCTCCTCCCAAATTGGCAGTCATCGCTACTTGATTCGAATAACCCGGGTGGTTGTAATTGTTCACCTGACCACCTACGCCATCAACATCGCCCACCAAGGCCGGGTTAATAACAGATGAGCCGTCCTGGAGCTGAAACTTAGGTAAGGCGGTTTCGCTCTGATCGTTCATAAAACCATAGGCTAAGGTTACATAACCTCCGGAACCTTGGCCAAGTAAAAATATTTTGGCCGGGTCAATACCATAGGTGCTTGCTTCTTTCTTAAAGAAACGAACTGCTGTTTGGGCATCGTGAAGGGCACGATATACCGCATTTAGGATGCCGGCGGTACGCTCAATTTGAGAAGGCGCCAAAGGATTCCAACCCAAGCGATAGTTGATAGCCGCTGAAACATAGCCCTTCATGGCAAACCGGTTGGCTAAATCCACAATCGAAGAATCCGTTTTGCTGCCGGTTGCCTGCCCATTAATGTATTTGGGCAAAAAAGAACCTGTATGCAACAAAATTACCAAAGGCCTATCCGTCTCGGTGTCGCTCACCGGAGGTGTATACACGTCCATTTGAAGGGGACCAACCTGTGGATTATTGGTGCTGGTTCCCGGAGGTGCCGGCGGTAGATTTAAAAAGTAGAAGTTTTGCCCATACTCGACATCTGCATTTACTACTATGTCGCTTTTGGCAAAAACATCATCAACGTAGCGGGTCTGCGCCACACTCAAAGCACTTATACAGGTAAGTGCACCACTTATGAGTACGTGTTTTGTTTTCATATACTGTGTTTTGCTAAAATTACGAATTAAATGGTAAGAACAATCCACTTTTCTTTTAGGCTTTGTTTTAAGGCTTGTTTTTGTTTTTAAAATCAAAGTCAAAAAGTACGCTAATGTAAGCCAATCGACCTATCCTTGGTCCTCCATACACTTGAAATACCCGGTTGTCGGTCAAGTTTTGTGCGCCTACTTTAAAGGTCGTGTGCCACTTGGGATAGGTGTAGTTCAATTGGGCATCGAGCATGTAATAGCTGGGAATTTCTCCGGTAAACTGTGGTGAGCCCTCAAAAAGAAAACCCTCAATCCACTTAAAGTTAACGTTGAATCCCCAATTATTCAATCTAAGCTTGCCTAGTTTCATTTGTATATCCCTTCCCTCAAAACCTATATTGAATTTATGCTCCGGGGTATTAAAGGCAGGAATCAAGGGGTCGGTACTGCCCAACCGGTCCAGTACATTCCAACTGTAGTTGCCACTTAGCGTATAGTATTTCCCTAAATAATAACTGGCTTGAACCGAAGCTCCATAAGTCACCACTAAATCTTTTGAGTTGGTAGCCACCCGGTAAGCCTGGGTTTGGTTGGTTGGAAACCCTAAGGGGTCGGTAACCAAATCGACTCCCAAAACGTAGCCAATAAAGTCGGTATACCAGCTAAAATAGGCGCTCCCATCAATGTAAATTTTATCCCACCAAGTGCCTCTATAGCCCACTTCAACGGTTCTCACCTGCTCCGGACGCACCGGGTCTACACTAAAATAGTCCAACTGGGTCAAATCCAAATCGCCCAAATACTCGTTAAATTGATCCACAGTAATTAGGCTGTCAAACCCGGTAAGGTTCCCTACCAATCGAGCCCTGCCTACATCGTAGTTCAAAAACTGATCGGCTAGGGTGGGGTTTCGAATTCCCCAGCTCGCGCTAAACCGCACCGTATGGTTTCGGTTGGGTGAATACACTACGGAAGCCGCCGGGCTAAACAGCAAATCAAAGTTTTCGTTCTTATCTGCGCGGGCCGTTAGGTTAATCTTAACCTCTTCGTAGCGCTTCTCCACTCCAATATAGCCACCGGCTTGCCAGTTGGTAATGCGCACATTTCCTGTATCAATAAAAATTGTGCCTTCCGAATTCGGCGCATAAAGCCTAAAACTGCCCCCTACATTCCAGTTCAAACTAGACACAAATCTGCTGGCGCTTTTCAAAAAGCGTTTAAAACCCTGTACCTCTCCATCGGGCAACCACTGAGGCAAATGGAATTGGTAGCCAACATCGGTATGGTAGAGCGCCGACCGGTCAATAAAGCGGCTTCCTCCTTGCCCTAAGGGTCTGCTGGTAATTCCGGCAAAGGCCGTATCAAACTCATAGGTTCCAGGGGCAAAATAGGGGAAATACCCGGCGCCGTCTCCATTGTTGGCAAAATCTCGCGCCAGCTGGTGCCAAACCAATAAGGAGTCGTAGTTCCCTTGCAATAAGCTGTTTGCCAAATCTATATTGTAATTATCTACGCCCCCTCCGGTTTGGTAATAGTTGGGGAAGTTGGGAATGGATTGGTACAGGCGCCCTGTTCCATTCCCAATAATATTGGTAGACCAATAGTTGAAATACCTATTGTTCCAAGAGTTTATTTCGTTGCCCAAAGGGCGGTTGTTGTTTTGCATCAAAAAAGCGGTAACTACGGCATCGTAGGAGTTCCCTGCATCTTCGTGGGTGGCATACAACCGAACAAAAAACTTGTCTTTTTTCCGAACCTCAAACCTGTGTTGGTAAAACTGAACGTCTCTTAAACTGTACCTGTTTTCGCCTTGGTATACCGTAGTGCCATACCCGAAATTGCTCTGCAAAATAAACTCTACCTTGTTCTTGGTAAGATAGTGCAAAGCCGCATTGGCCTTAATGTTTTCGGTATTGTAGTCAACCAAATCGACTTCTCGATAGCCGTCTCTGTAAAAATGTCCTAAGCCCGGATAAAACACTTGATCGCCTACATCCGAAGCAAAATCAAAACCGCCCGCAAGGGCCTCATCGCCATAAATGTTTACGGCGTCGTAGCCACCTGGATTGCTGCGCCCAACCTCAGAATCGGTACTTGGGTCATAGTTGTTGGCTTCCCAATCGTTGGCCCGCAAATAAAACACGTTAAACTTATAGGCAAACCTATCGTTGCCTTGTTTGTCCTTAAATTTTTGCGCCCAGCGCAGCGAAGTTTCCAATAGGCTCCGCTCCCCGCCACGTACCGAAAGACTCAAGCCCTCAAAATCGAAAGGGCTTTTGGTATGCATATCAATTACCCCATTAAAGGCATTGGGTCCGTAAAAAGCCGAACTGGCTCCCTGAATTAAATCCACCCGCGCTACATCTAAGTCGGGAGCTCCCAAAAAGTTTCCTAAAGAAAAGTTCAGGCCGGGACTCATATTATCCACGCCATCAATAAGCTGCAAAGACCGCACCGGACTTGTTGAGTTAAACCCACGCGTATTAATAACCTTAAAGCCTAAACTGGCAGAAGTTAAATCCACCCCTTTCATATTTCCCAGCCCTTCATAAAAACTCAACGAACTGGTCTGTTGAATGGCAATGGCATTCATCGACTCAACGGTCAACGGCGCTTCTTTTTGCTTTTCGGTAATCCGAGTTTCGGAAACTTCTACTTCGCTTAGCAAAACCTTGTTGGGAGCAATAGAAAAAGAGTAATCCTGATTAAAGCGCTCCACCTTAAATTCGGAGGAGGTATAGCCAATCGCTGTAACCTGGAGGGTAACCGGTAATTTACCCGAATACTTAAGCTGGAATTTTCCATCAAAATCGGTGGAGGTTCCTTGCGTAGTTCCCTTAACCACCACATTGGCTCCAAATACGGGTGTCCCCCCCGATTCAGATTCGGTTACGGTTCCTCGTATGATTTGCCCCTGCACACTTAGCGCGCTTATAAGCAATCCAAAAAACAAGCCTATACGGCAAATCATTCGTTCCATCCTTCCTTCATTAAGCCAGTCTTAAATTTCCGTATTTTTTTTGGAAACGTATGCATGCATCCATATTAGAATCCAAATTTAAAGGTTCGGAGCAATATTTTGGCGCAGGGACCGCACCGATACCCCGGAACCTTGGGCCGCCGGCCGGCTTAGGGCAAAAGAGCGGTCCCATACCTTTGGAAAGCTCCTTTTGCCCTTAGCCGGCCGTGCAGCCCAAGGTACGGAGTAAAGGTAAGGGCCCGCCCGGCGCCCCAAATTACCATTCCCCATTTAGAAACAGAGATCATCCCCTCTTTGCCTCATCATGGAGAGACAGGAGACATCTCGTCTTTACCTCATCATGGACCATTAAAAAAAGCGCCCCAACACGGAGCGCTTTTTAAAAAAATCAGAAAATGAGCTTGTTTTATTGCACAATTTCAAGCAATTCTACCTTAAAGACCAATACCGACCCCGGCTTAATGGGTCCGGGAGGAGGACTGTTTCCGTAGCCCAATTCGGCAGGGATAATCAAGCGATAGGTACTTCCTACGGGCATCAATTGCAGCCCTTCGGTCCAGCCTTGGATAACGCCGTTGAGCGGGAAGGTTGCGGGTTCGCCGCGTTCGTAGCTGCTGTCGAATACGGTGCCGTCAACCAAGGTGCCTTCGTAATGCACTTTAACGGTGCTGCTGGCCGTAGGTTTTGGGCCGGATCCGGGCTTAATTTCTTCGTACAACAATCCGGAAGCGGTGCGTTGCACGCCTTCTCTGGCAGCCTCCTGGGCCATATATTCCTGACCGGCAGCTACGTTTCCGGCTGCTTCTGCCTCCATTTTGCGCTGCTGACGCGTGCTCATTTCTTGCTGAAACTCACTAAAGGTGTTTCGGACCTCTTCTGGAGTCATTAAGGTAGTAGCACCGCTATCGGCCAGGCCATCCATTACTCCTCTGGAAATAATTTCCGGGTCAACTTCAAAACCTTGTTGTTTAAGATTTTGAGCTACATCAAAGCCAATAGCATAGCTAATGCGCTGATCGAGAGAATCCAAACTAACGGCAGTTTCGCCCGATTTTTTGGAAGAGCCGCAGCTGGTCATGGCCAATGCCAATACGCCAAGCGCGGGTAGGGTACAAATAGAATACTTCATGTATGCTTGTTTGCCCCAAATGTAAGAGTATTTAACCGTCCTAAAAAACCTAAGACTTTTTATGCGAAGCTAATTCCGCAGCAATCTTGTTCCGACGCTTTGTACTAACGCTTCGTCTTGAAAAAAGGCTTCAACGGTCCCAAACGCTCTACATGTTCCTTCGATACTGCCCGCCTACCTCGAAGAGTGCCTGCGTAATTTGACCCAATGAACACCGCTTGCTGGCTTCCATTAAGGTGTCAAACATATTGCCGTTTTGGATGGCCGTTTCTTGCAGCCTTTGCAATCCGGCCGGCCCTGTATCGCCCCGGAAAGCATGCAAGGTTTGCAATGTCTGAATTTGCGCTTCTTTCTCCTCCGTGGTGGAACGGATGACTTCTCCAGGACGCACCGTGGGCGAGCCGCTGCTGCTCAAGAAGGTGTTGACCCCAACAATTGGATACTCACCGGTGTGCTTTAAGGTTTCGTAATACAAGCTTTCGTCCTGTATTTTGCCGCGCTGATACATGGTTTCCATCGCGCCCAAAACACCACCGCGTTCGGTAATCCGGTCAAACTCGGCATACACGGCTTCCTCCACCAAATCGGTCAATTCCTCGATAATAAAAGAACCTTGCAAGGGGTTTTCATTTTTAGCCAAACCCAATTCTTTATTGATAATCAACTGAATGGCCATGGCTCTGCGCACCGACTCCTCGGTCGGCGTGGTAATGGCCTCGTCGTAGGCGTTGGTATGCAAGCTTTGGCAATTGTCGTAAATCGCATACAAGGCCTGCAAAGTTGTTCGGATGTCGTTGAAATCAATTTCCTGAGCATGCAAAGAACGTCCCGAGGTCTGAATGTGGTATTTAAGCATCTGGCTGCGGGCATTTGCTCCATACAACTGACGCATGGCTTTGGACCAAATTCTGCGGGCGACCCGCCCCAGTACCGCATACTCCGGGTCCATGCCGTTGCTAAAGAAAAAGCTTAGATTCGGCGCAAAGGCATCGATATCCATGCCCCTGGATCGATAATACTCCACGTAAGTGAAGCCATTGGCCAAAGTAAAGGCCAATTGCGAAATGGGATTCGCCCCGGCCTCGGCAATATGGTAGCCCGAAATGGATACCGAATAAAAATTCCGAACCTTGTTCCAAATAAAATACTGCTGCATGTCGCCCATCATACGCAGGCTAAACTCCGTACTGAAAATGCAGGTATTCTGCGCCTGATCTTCTTTTAAAATATCGGCTTGCACCGTGCCGCGCACCACCGAAATGGTTTCCGCTTTGATGCGTTCGTATACCTCCTTTGGCAGCACTTCGTCTCCGGTAACGCCCAACAGTAGCGTACCCAAACCGTTGTTCCCTTCGGGCAAATCCCCTCGGTACACCGGCGGCTCCATTCCCTGGGCCGCATACATGGCCTTGATTTTGGCCTTTACTTGCTCGGTTAAGCCCTCGGCATGAATGTATTTTTCGCATTGCTGATCAATGGCCGCATTCATAAAAAAAGCGGTGAGCATGGCCGCAGGTCCATTTATGGTCATAGACACCGAAGTGCTTGGCGCACACAAATCAAAGCCGCTGTACAGCTTTTTGGCGTCGTCCAGGCAACAAATAGAAACCCCTGAATTGCCAATTTTGCCGTAAATGTCGGGGCGGTGGTCGGGATCGTTTCCGTATAGGGTTACTGAATCAAAGGCCGTAGACAAACGCGCCGCCGGCAAGCCCTTGGACACGTAGTGAAACCTCCGGTTGGTGCGCTCCGGTCCACCTTCTCCGGCAAACATACGGGTTGGGTCTTCGCCCTCGCGCTTAAAGGGAAATACCCCACTCGTGTAAGGGAAATAGCCGGGAAAGTTTTCTTGCAAACACCAGCGCAGCAAATCGCCCCAGCTTCGGTAGCGAGGAGCCATAACCTTAGGAATGCGGGTATGCGACAGGCTGGTTTGGTAGGTTTTTAGCCTCAATTCCTTATCCCGAACTTTAAAGATGTATTCATCGGCTTCGAAGCGAGCCGCCTCTTCTGGGAACTGCTCCAGCATTTGAAGGTTGTGGCCATCCAAGTCCAACAACATCTGCTCTTCTGCCTTTTTAAGGCCTTCTACCACTTCCGGAGAAGCCGCATCGCCAAGCGCATCCATGCTCCTGCGGAGGGCCCAGACTTTCTCGGCAACCTCGGCCTGCTTTTCCACCCATGCATTGTATTTGCGGTTGTTTTCAGAAATCTCGCTCAAATAGCGAACCCGTGCCGGAGGAATGATATAAATTTTCTCCGACATTTCCCCGCTAATTTCCAAGGTACTTTTGAGATCTGCGCCGGTCCGCTCTGCCGTTAGCTGCATCAGATAGCGGTAGAGGCGGTTCATTCCCGGATCGTTAAACTGCGATGCAATGGTGCCAAAAACCGGGAGTTGCTCGTCGTCGGCCTCCCAAAGCTGGTGGTTTCGTTTATATTGCTTTCGCACATCGCGAATGGCATCCAAAGCGCCCCGCTTATCGAATTTGTTCAGGGCAATGACATCGGCAAAATCGAGCATGTCGATTTTTTCGAGCTGCGTGGCGGCGCCATATTCGGGAGTCATTACGTACAGACTCAAATCGGCATGATCGGTAATTTCGGTATCGCTTTGCCCAATACCGCTGGTTTCCAAAATCACCAAATCAAAGCGAGCGGCCTTTAGCGCATCCACTGCATCGCGGACGTAACGGCTCAAGGCCAAATTGGACTGCCGAGTTGCCAAACTGCGCATATACACGCGCTCATCACGAATGGCATTCATGCGTATGCGGTCGCCCAACAGGGCTCCGCCGGTTTTTCGCTTAGAGGGGTCTACCGAAATGATTCCAAGACGCTTGTCTTTAAAATCCATCAAAAAACGACGCACCAGCTCGTCCACCAAGGAGCTTTTACCTGCTCCACCGGTGCCGGTAATGCCCAACACCGGAATATTTTGGGCCTGAGCAGCCGCGCGTACCTTATCCAGCGCTTCCTTGTGGGTATCTCCAAAATTCTCGGCAGCGCTAATGACTCTTCCCAAATCAGCCACGCTGTAGGAACCGTTAAGCAAGGCCTGCACCTCACCATCCAAGGTTTCACCTACGGCAAAATCTGACTTTTGCAATAAATCGTTGATCATGCCTTGCAAGCCCAACTGCCGGCCATCGTCGGGCGAATAAATCCGCGTAATGCCGTAGGCGTGTAACTCTTCGATTTCTTCGGGCAAAATAACCCCGCCGCCGCCGCCAAAAATGCGGATATGCCCTGCTCCGGCCTCTTTGAGCAAGTCATACATGTACTTAAAATACTCCATGTGCCCGCCTTGATACGAGGTCATGGCAATGGCGTTGGCATCTTCCTGAATGGCGCATTGCACCACTTCTTGCACCGATCGGTCGTGCCCAAGGTGTATCACCTCTGCACCCGAACTTTGAATGATGCGCCGCATGATGTTAATGGCTGCATCGTGGCCGTCGAACAAAGAGGCTGCCGTAACAATGCGAATTTTATGCTGAGGTTTGTACACTTCGGTTTCCATGGCTTTGCAAATTCATGAGCAACAAAAATACAGGCCGCAGCCGAATCAACAAGCAGTTTTTAATAAAGGTTGTGGCGCCTGAACCGGGCCCTCCTCCGCAGCGTAATCCGCCTCAGCCTGCCGGGCTAGTGGCAGTGCGGGTCTTGGTGCCCAAGCCGCGCCTGCGCACAGCCCGGCTAGGCTTTGTCGGCTTCCGGCTTGCTCCCCCGGTCCCTGGCGCAGCCCCCCCACAGGCCTCCCAAAAAATGTTAAACTCATTTTTTTTGGCCCGCAAATACCTTTTTGGCCTGATTTTAGTTATACTTTTTGCATACATCAAAACTATGCTGCTATGAAAAAGCTGGGAATTTTAATGGGATGTTTGTTTTTGGCTTTTGGTGCTTCGCATGCTCAAAGCGTAAAACCTTTTGAGTTTGGAGTTAAAGCCGGTCTTAACGTAAATAACTTAAGTACTAGGTTTCCCGATTATACCAACGACAACTATTTTGGTTTGCACGGTGGTGCCTTTGCGCGAATTAATGTGAAGCGCTTTCACGTGCAACCCGAACTGCTCTACACGCAAGTAGGCGGAAACGTGTCCATCATTGGCGGTGGAGACTACGAATTGCGTCAACAAGGCCTTATGATGCCCATCTTGTTTGGGTATAAGATATTGGATTTTAGCTTAGTGAACCTGCGCTTGCATGCCGGTCCCTTCTTTGCTTACCAGTTCGAAAATGAGGTAACGGTATTTAATGCCGTCAACAATTTCACCGACGACCGACTCAACGATTTTACTGCGGGCGTAAACCTGGGGGCCGGTATAGACATTTGGAAAATCACCTTTGACCTCCGCTACCAATGGGGTTTAACCAACAATTTAGGCAACAACAATTTTGCTAATGATCCCAACGCCGGTCTCAAAAATGCCGTTTGGGAAGTTTCCTTGGGATTCAAAATTTTCTAAAGTCCTAACACCTAAATAAGAATGCCTGCAAAACCTTTGGGTGGCCGCAGGCGTTTTTTATTTGTAATTTTGAGCCGAACATTAGCTTATGAGTCAGGTAAATCCTACACCGCGTAAAAAACTCTTTGTATCTCACAAGGACGAATCTATCCGCATGTTTAAAAGCCCCATTGCGGATGCCATGTCCAGAGTGCACTTTGCGGTGCCTTTGGTGCTTTATGTACCCGTTATTTTATTTTTTTCGTATCGAGCATTTTTTGTGATCGACCATCCCGCATGGATGGCCGCCTTGGTGCTTTTGGGTGGCATTATTTTTTGGACATTCACCGAATATATGTTGCACCGTTTTGTGTTTCACTACCACCCAAAATCCAAATTGGGCAAACGCATCCACTTCATTGCCCACGGCGTGCATCACGACTACCCGAACGACAGCATGCGTTTGGTGCTTCCACCCAGCATTAGCCTGCCTTTAGCTTTTTTGTTCTATGGGCTGTTCCATCTAGTTTGGGGGCCTGCTTTGGTTGCCCCATTCTATGCCGGGTTTGTCCTTGGCTATTTGCTATACGATGAACTCCATTACGCTACCCACCATGCCAATATAAATGCGCCCTGGTTCCAGAAACTCAAAAAACACCACATGAAACACCACTACCAAGACCCGGACATGGGTTTTGGAGTTAGTATTTTTTTGTGGGATTGGGTGTTTAGAACCGGGTTCCGTAAGGAGTCTCAGGCGAACCGCTAGGTACATTTCAACGGAAACACACCAATAGCAATAAGAGCAAAAGGCTCGGATTAAAGTGCAGCTAGGGTTTGCCTCTAAATCATTGCTCAAACCAAGGTCAAAGGCTATGCATTCATCTTGCAAAGCCCAGCACATTACAACAAAAACAACAGGGAACCATACAAGAATATGGCCTTGCACCAAAATGTTGGCGTGGGCTTTAGACCTCTTTGGTATAGAATACCAGGCTTTACTAGAAGGTAGTTTACACGTATTGAGAGCATCAGCGCGCTTATGCCCTAAAGGAATCAACGAAACTTTTGGAGACCTAAGGACGCCTTAAACTACCTTAGGTTAAACTGAAAAAACTCCGGCAAGCCTAAGCTCCGCTACGAGAAAAAAGCCGGTGAAACAGAAAGGTATGTGGAAAAGTCAATGCTATCACCCCTCCAAACATCCACCAAACCCCACTGCCTGAGGGCGCATAATGGTAAAGACCGGCCAACAGCAGCCATGCCAAAATACTGAGAGGAGTAAGCAAACGAAAAAACGAAGTCCAATCTTTTTTTAAAGCTTTACGGGCAAAATGGAGCGCCTGCGGCGTATGCCAACATAAAAAATACAACAAAAAGTGAAACTCAAAGGAGAGGTATAAGCCTACTCCATGCAATACCAAAATTGCCCAAGGCAATTTAATTCCAAGACGCCAGACGCCTATTCCGAGGAGCCAAATAAAGAGGGCCAATGAGGTCCAGATAACATTGGGAACACCGGAAAAGAATATGGCGGCATCGGGCCATGCGGTTTGCCACACTTCCGGGTGAGGGATGGTTAATAGCGAAATATGCCACAAACCCAATAAACCTTTAACACCTACCCCAGACTTAGGGGCATCGCTTTCACCAAAATGCCAGGCCGATATGCCAAAAAATAACAAGGTTAAAGGCAAGGGGTAGATGGCCCACAAATAAAAAGTTAAGATGGCTAAGCTCAAATAAATCATGAAAATGATGGCAGCATTACGTGCTTTCCCAGCCCCAAGGGCCAACTGAACATCAGCGGCGCCATGGGGTATTCCGGCAAGTAATACCACCATCAATTTCCAAGATTCTAATTCCATGAAAACGAATTAAGCTTACGCTTCGGCTTTCGCTTCCTTAGATTGGGTTAGAGCATAGATTACTAAACCAAATCCAATTTTGTTTACCGCGTCTCCAATATTGTACACAACATCCATCCATGGGTTGTTTGCATCGGAACCAAACGCGCCAAATAGACCTCCGGGAGTACCAATAATATAGCCCAAAGGATAAATGGCCCATCCTACCAATACAAACCAAGCCAGAATACGCACTGCTTTTTGCACAGCAGGACCTGCATTTTTTGCCAATTGAGCTACTTCGCCAATCCACACCAAATAAGCAATGTAGAAGTAGGCAATACCACTCAATACACCCCACAATACCGAATGCTCACGGTCAACAGCTTCACCAAAGTAGCCGGTAACCAACATAATTACAGAGGCTACAATTAATTTCCAAAGCAAACCGATTTTGGCACCGGCCTTTTTGGTAATCAAGTAGAATTCTACACACATCAAAGGCACCGTCAACAACCAGTCAACATACCTAAAAAAGGTAGGTGATTCTTGGGTTTCCATGTAAAAACCACGCATGTAATAGTAGTGTACGGCCGCGATGAACGTAATGAGCCCCGAAACCAGCAACGATGTGCGCCATTTTTCTGGCACATTGCGCATTTCTAAGAAGAAAAAGGCAGCTGCGCCCATCATAGCCATAGTCCCTACAAAGAAGGTAAAGGCAGTGTAGGACTCCAAAGTGTTTGAAGTTAGTAATTCCATAATGGAGTTACTGTCAACATTTAATAAGTGTGAAAACATAAGAGTAAGTTTTTAGTTTACAGGTAGTAAACAAGCAATAGCCATATTTGTTTAATTTTTACAAACAAATACTTGAACAAAAGTCCCATTTGGCTATAAAATATGTCTAAATAGCTCTTTTACAACACGTTAAAAATGAAGCGGCTTCACTCTGCAAGTCCTGTGAAATCAGAAAAGTCAGCTCCCGGTCCTCAACTGGCATTGACGGTCTCTAACGGGTTCATCGGAAGCAAAAAGAAGCCCCTCATTTTACATCCAAGGACCAATAAGCCATTGACCGGGGGTATTGATGCATAAACGAAGCATTCGGCTGGCTCATACTGCTATAGCTCCACGTTTTTCTTAACGGAACACATAATTATGAATTGAATGCCTCAGGGCACTTTTTGCCAGGTAGAACGCTGTGGCTTTCCATCGGCATCGATCCAGCGAAGCAAATACAATCCCGAGGTCAAATATTCCAGACCCCTTACTCCACCCATTGGTCCAAACACCCCTTCCATTACCAATTGGCCTTGAACATTCCATAAGGTAAAGGCCAATCCTTTTGCGGATTCTCCTAAACGGAAGCCCTCCCGACCGGGATTGGGAAAGGGATGCACCTCCGAAGCTGTTGGGCTATAACTTTCTACATTCAACATGGTTTTTGGCCCCGGCAGCTCCAAAAAACTGCCCTGACCGCTTATGTCCAAGCTTATTTGAGCCACTTGGGGATTCACCAAGGTATCCGCGTTTTGATTGGGATACATTTCACCACCTGTTTGCATATTCCGATTGTACAAAGGATAATTGCTTCCCGAAACCAACAAACCCAATCGATGGCCGGGAGCTAAATGGATAAAAAAGACCGGCAATTCCCAATCCAAGGTGTACCAAGACCCGGGAGTCAGTAACTGCTCGTCTTGCTGAGTAAATCCATTAATAAATCTGGCCCGGTGGCAGCCATCGTCAATCAACATGCGGCGTCCGTCCGAATAAACGTCCAACAAGCGCACGCACAAGTCTACATCGGTTGCATCGGCTTTGAAACGCAATACCACTCTTGGAGCTCCCGAAAGGGTAAGCCCGTCCAAATTCTTGGTTTCAAAATACAAATGTCCCGGGGTATTCAACAATGAGCTGTGCTCGGTGGGCCCCTGCGGAACCGCCAAGCTTAAGGTTTTTCCGCCCAAAGTTGGTGAGGGTTGCTCCGGATCTGAGCTAAAACTTTGCTCGTTTTGCTCCGAAGCGGTAGCGCTGGTCAGCTCCCCTACTCCATTGCGTTTTACCAAATTCAAACGCATCACCGTAGAACTATTGGGTAAATGCGTGGTGTCGGTCCATCGCTGTTGTCCTGTGCGGTAATACCTTACCGGTGCTACCGTATCCCAGCCATTGTTTAGTCCACGCAAATGGTAATCGGCAAATTGACGCTCATATACGCGTTGTTCTCCGGCAGCATCTTGAAAGTTCAACTCTCCCTGCTGGCTTGTACCAATAGCTGCAAAGCCTGTACCTCCGTGTACCCAAGGACCCATGAGCATACGGTGTTGGCTGCGCACAGCAGGTGCGGACTCCGTCCTAAGGCGCTCAAACAATTCCGGATAATACCAGGTATTATGGTCGTACCAACCTCCCACCAAGAGCATGGGCACTTGAATAGAATCGGGATAAAAACTGCTGTTTTCAACAACATCCCAAACGAAATTGTCGTAAGGGTTTTGAAGTACCACTCCAAAGCCACCAATATTGGCATAAAGCACATTCAACGTTTGGTAAAACATGGTGGATAAAATTCCACCGGGATAGTACCCCTGATAGGAAGTTAAAGGCATAACCACTTCCGGAATGGCGCATACCAAATGAGGCGGCTGCTTGCGGGCCGTTAAAAACTGAACACCTCCCAAGGCGGATGGGCCCCAAGTACCTACATTTCCATCGCTCCAAGATTGTTGAGCAATCCATTCCACGGCATCATAGCCGTCGTTTCCACGGTTTACATTGGTTGTGCAGGCCGATGTTGAACCATAAAAACAGCGCCAATCCAATACCAAAAAGGCATAAGGGCTATTGACCAAATCGTATTGAACCCCAAGCGGCATGCCTAGGTTCCTAAACCCCATTCTATCGTATGGGGTCTGAATCAAAATGGTGGGATAACTACCTCCACCGGGAGGCAAATACAAATCAGCAGCAAGGTTGGCTCCATCCCTCATGGGCACTTGCACGACCTGAGGCGACAGCACTTGCGCCCAAAGGTTTGCTGAGAAAGAAAAGCAAAGGCAAATAGCAAGCAAAAATCTCATGGCCAAGGTTTTTTTGCAAATTGGTGATTTTTAGGCTTGCAAACAAGTTTTAATCGGGCACCGTAACGTTCCTCTTGGCTTTTTCGTTGGACTTGCGATTTATAGGATTTGTTTTATGGCATGCATGGGAAGAAACATTTTTCCACTATCCGGCAATTTTTCAAATCCATATTTCGCATAAAACCTCACCGCATGTTCGTTAATTGGATCCACCACCACAGCCATGGCACCTATGCTTTTTTCGGATAGGGTATACGCTCTAAAAAGAGCGTCAAGCAATAAATGCTCTCCAAGCCCGGTGCGCTTTTCCTTTATGTCCCTTGCCAATCGACCCAACAAAATCACCGGTGCATTGTAGTTCCGGGGAACCTTTTTGAGGTACTTTTCCGGTATTCGTTCCCTTCCTAAGCTTTCGCTGCTTAATGTGTAATATCCCACCACATTATTGTCTTTATCCGCAGCGACAAAGCAAATGGCTAATTTTCTTTTAACATCTTGACTTACCTGCTTTTGAATGTAATGGGTGAGTGACTCCTCTTCGCATTCAAAGCCTGCTCGACGATGAGTTTTATCGAGTATGGAAATCTCCAACCTTAAGCCTTCTTTGATTTATACCTTTTTGCCGCCTCTACTAAATTTTGGTTGGGCTTGGTTTGCCCAAAAACTGCATCAAAAAAAACTTTTCTGTCATTTTCCGAAGCAATAATTTGATTATTCTGAGCCACAATTTTTTCTGCCTCCTTTCTAAGGATGCGCACTACAAAACTGCTAAACGACTTATCCCCACTCAACTCTTGTGCTCTTTTAAATATCTTTTTATCGGCAGCGGAAACCCTCAACTCCATCCGTTCGCCCTTATTTATTGGCAGTTCCATAATGAGCTCATTTATTACAAATGTACGGAAAATTGCCGTACATTTCAAACCTTGAGCAAAGGAGTCTCAAGGGGACAGCAATGCACATTCCCCAAATCGTCGCTGCACACATGCAAAGGCATACCGTAGGCTTCCGAAAGCCAAGCATCTGTAAATACTTGCTTCACGGCTCCGTGGGCAAGAATACGCCCAGATTTCATAAGGGTAAGGAAGTCGGCATAGCGTGAAGCCAAATCCAATTCATGCAATACCATAATTACGGTAAGCCCCTGCTCCGAAAGCAAACGCACCCGCTCCAACAACTGGTGCTGCTGATGCACATCGAGCCAGGTAGTAGGCTCATCCATAAACAACAACCGACCGGAATAATCGCCGCCTCTTTCCGGATAAATTTGCGCCATTACTCTAGCCAAATGCACCTTTTGACGTTCTCCACCCGACAATTGATGCATGCCTCGATGCCTAAGCTCCCACAGTCCCAACTCCTGCATTACCTCTTCTACTACCCTTCTATCCTCTTTTCCCGGCCTAAGGCTGTAAAAAGGCGATCGGCCCAAAAGCACAATAGACTCCACCGAAAACTCAAAGGGCAAACCCTGGTGCTGGCTAAGTACCGCCCGGCTTCTGGCCAACTCAGATTTTGCATAGCCCTGCAAGGGTTTCCCCTTTAGCCTCACCTCCCCTTCACTTGGCGGCAAATGCCCCGCCAAAATCCGCAAAAAAGTACTTTTCCCGGCACCATTGGGTCCTAGAAAGGCGGTTACCTTTCCCGAACTCAGGCTCATATCCAAGCCTTTTAGAATTTCACGTCCTCTTGGACGGTAATGCAACCCGGAAACCTCAATCATACTTTCTGTTTTTTTCCTTGGCGAATCATGAGCCAAATTATAAAGGGCGCACCCAAAGTGGCCGTAATCACACTTACCGGAATTTCGGCCGGGGCAGCCAAATTTCTGGCCAACCCGTCGGACCAAAGCAAAAGCAAGCCACCCGCCAATCCGGAGGCCGGCAATAAGATTCTATGGTCGGGTCCAATAAGCAAGCGCACCAAATGAGGCACCATAAGTCCAATAAAGGCAATGACCCCACAAAAGGCCACAGAAGCTCCTACAGCCAAGGCCGCTCCAATGAGCACCATGCGCTCGGTTTTACGCACCGAAATGCCCAAAAATCCGGCATCTTCCTCGCCCAAAGCCATGGCATTTAAAGCCCGCGCCGAAGGAAAAAGCAAGCACGCCGCCAACACACAAATTCCAAAAGCCAAGGCTACCCGGGTGGCGTTGGCCCCACCCAAAGAACCCAGCTGCCAAAAAGTCATATCGCGGAGTTGGGCATCGTCCGCTAAAAAGCGCATAAGCCCTATCCATGCTTCGGCAAAAGCAGATATGGCCAATCCGGCCAAAATAAGCGTAAGTATGGTTCCTCCACCTATCCAACGCGCCAAGGCATACACCGCAAACATGGTAAACACCGCGCCAAAAAAACTAACCATAGACAAACCCAGATCTCCAAACCACTCAGGCAACGTGGCCAAAAAAGAGCCGCCCAATACTATCGCCAATACCGTAAACAAGGCAGAACCTGCCGAAACACCCACCAATCCCGGACTTACCAATGGATTTCTAAACAGCCCTTGCATGGCCGCCCCGGCCAAACCCAAGCCAAAACCTGCTACCAAAGCCATGAGCATGCGCGGAAAACGCAAATGCCATACGACATAAGCGGTGGGACTTTCTTCGCCCATAAGACTCCAAAGAGATGTCCATGGAATGTCCATGGGCCCCCAAGACAAGTACACCAAGGCACTTATTGGAACCAAGAGCAAAAACAGCAAACCAACCCAAAGCTTAGCCATAGCAGCGCTTAAGGTCGGGTGGAATGAATGGCCTCAAACAATTCTTGGGCAGCCTGTGCTGCACGTGGACCAAATCCCATCATGTAGTGGCCATCCATATGTATAAAACGCTCGCTATTTCCTGCAGGGGTTGCGGCGACTCCGGGTATTTCTTTAATTCCGGAAACTCCGCCCAACATTTCGAACGCGTCGCTAAAAAACAGCAATACATCCGGAGCGGCCTCCACCATAGACTCCGCCGTTAAGGGTTTAAAACCCTCGAATTGTCCGGCAAATGGATTTTCCCCGGCCACTTCTTCTATCATTCCATTGGCTTGAGTATTTCCACCCGCTACCATTAGGCTCCCTGCTCCCCGGCCATATACAAAAACCACTTTGGGACGTGGCGTAGTTAAACTGTCCACCTTATGCTTAAGCGCTTGCCTTTCGGTTTCAAAGGTTTGGTGCAAAATCTCCGCCTCTTGTTTCCGCCCAATAATTTCGCCCAATTGTAGAATAAGGGCGGCGGTTTCCTTTAAACTTTTGGGTTTGGAATTAAGTACAACTTCCATTCCCCCGGCTTGCAACTGCTGCTGAAGCTCAGGCTTTAAACTGTCAGCGGCCAATACCAAATCTCCGTTCAAACCCAAAATGGCCTCTACATTCAATTGGTTTACGTGTCCCAAGACAGGTATCGCTCTACTTTTTAAGGAATCGGAAGGGGCCGTGGAAGTCACATCTACTCCTACCAATTGGTTCCCGGCTCCAATGGAAAACAAAATTTCGGTAATGGCCCCCGACAAGGAGACCACTTTGGGATGCTCGCTTTGCTCCTTTTCTTTGCTCGTTTGATTGCCGGAACCTCCACAAGACCAAGTCATAAGACCAATCGCCAAAGCCAAGGCTAACACCGCTTTCTTTTCCATGTTATTTAGAATGATTTTAAACAGCACGAAAATGCTACTTAATTCAAGGTAATTCAATCCCACATTTAAGGGATTTTATCAAAAACTAGGCATTCTAGCTTTTATCTTTGTGCCATGAAATTTTGGATACGTACTCTAAGTCTTTCTCCTGCTTTGCTGGCAAGTTTTGCTTTTATACACCAAGGCCCCGTTTCTGCAGATGCGCATGCTGCCGATGGAGACAGCTTAAAATATCCCCAAGAAAAGCATTTGAAAAACTTACGCATGCTCACCTTCGAAGGTGAAAATGCCGAGGCCTATTGGAGCTTCGACAACAAACAGCTGGTCTTTCAGCGCACCAATCCCGAACAGGGCATTCCCTGCGACCGCATTTACCGATGGGATGTTTCCGGCAAAAACATGGAAAGTAACCTGCCCGTGCAAGTAAGCAACGGCGAAGGACGCACCACCTGCTCCTATTTTATGCCCGGCAACGAGTCCATCATTTTTGCCAGCACCCAAGCCGGAGGTAAGGAATGCCCCGAAGCACCGGAACGCACCAAAGGCGCCTACTACTGGCCCATTTACGACACCTACGATATTTACGTTACCGATTTAAACGGCAAGGTGCTTAAACGCCTCACCGACCGCAAAGGCTACGATGCCGAACCCACCGTATCTCCCAAAGGCGACAAAATTGTCTTTACCTCAGACCGCAGCGGCGATTTGGAGCTTTGGACCATGGACTTGGATGGCGGCAACCTGAATCAGGTAACTTATGGCCTGGGCTACGACGGTGGCGCATTTTTCTCCCCCGACGGCAGCCAATTGGTTTTCCGCTCCAGCCGCCCAAAAACCCCGGAAGCCATTAAAGAATACAAAGAATTGCTTGCTAAAGGATTGGTGAAACCCAGCGACATGGAAATCTACGTGTGCAATGTAGACGGCAGCAACCTCCGCCAAATAACCGACCTGGGACGCGCCAACTGGGCCCCATTTTTTCACCCCTCCGGAGAAAAAATCCTGTTCAGTTCCAACCACGCCAGCGAACGTATTTACCAATTCAATTTATGGATGATTAACCTCGACGGCAGCGGCTTGGAACGCATAACCTACGACCCTGTTTTCGACGCCTTCCCCATGTTCTCCTTCGACGGTAAAAAACTGGTATTCAGCTCCAACAGGCACAATGGCGGCACCCGATCCACCAATATTTTTATTGCGGACTGGGTCGACTAAGCCATGACAAAGGACGCTCAAACACCCAATTGGCAAGAAAAACTGCGTAGGCGTTGGAAACTCAACAGCCTAAGACAAGTGTGGCTGGTGCTGCTCACCTTTGCCTGTACCGGCTTTACCGTGCTCTTTATACGCAAACCCACCCTAGATTTGCTCGGCGTGGAACGCCCCGACAGCTTTTGGCCTTACCTGCTGTATTTGTTGGGCATTCTTCCTGTATATCAGGTCATTCTTTTATTTTACGGATTTATTTTTGGGCAGTTTCGATTCTTTTGGGAATTCGAAAAGCAAATGTTCCGTCGAATGCTCGGAAAAAAGAAAAAGTAATGCCTTTGGGCGCCTTATCCGGTGCTCCCTGCAAGTCCTCAGCCAGGTGCCACACAGGGCTAGGCGGTGCGTGAGCTTCTCCTAAAGCATTGGAATCAGCCTCCGCCCGCCAAGCCCTGTGGGCACCCGGCTTCCGGGCTTTCCGTTCGCCCCGGGGCGCGAGATCCCCATCCTATCCATGATTTTGGATTGGAAGAGGATTCCGGCGCAGGGGGCGAACCGATACCGCCCCGAAGCCTTTGAATGGTTCAGCCGCAGCGTGGCGGGTGTGTAGCTTTGCGGAACGCCCCGGCCGCTACGGATGACATTTCAAAGGCGAGGGGAGTAAAGGAGAGCACCCGGTTGCGCCCCAAAAAATAATCCCAAGAATGGGTGAAAGGAATTAAATGCGGCCTTTATTTAATTTTATAAGTCACGCTAAGGTTAAAGGTTTGCCCGATTTGGAAATCTGAAACGGTGTAGTCGAAGTCTCGGTAAGAAATGTAGCGCTTAAAGCTAGCATTAAGCATGTTATTCACCCCCACTTTAAGTACAATCTCATTTTTCTTACCAAAGGTTTTACTAGCAGTAAAATTCAACATCGCTCTTCCTGTTTCGTAAATATCGGGGGTTCCTGCTTGGCTATTTTCACTCAAGCGGTCGGCAAAATAATTGAGCGAAAGGGCCGTTTCGAGTCTTGGCTGGGGGAAATCCCAACTTAGGCCAACATTAATCAAATAAGGGGATTGCCCCTGAAAGGGTCGATAGTCTCCAAAATCAGGGTTCACCTGCTGAATAGCACCCAACTCTAAAGAGTCTATATCTACCCTTGAGTAAATCAAGGAAAAATTGGTATTGAATTTAAGATTTTCCAGGGCAGGTGAAATAAACCCAAGGCGTTTTCTAAAATCGATTTCCAAGCCGGCCACTTGTGCCTTATCCACGTTGGTAAAAATGATTTCGCCGGTCGTAGACCCCGACAATGGATTGTAGCTTCGAATGATTGGATTCTTAAACTCCTTGGCATACACACTAAGGGCAATTACCTCGCCCGGCTTAAAGAAATACTCATAACGCAGGTCAAGGTTTGTGATGTTGGTGAGCTGGAGGTTGGGATTACCATTAAAACTGGGGGCGCCAATGAGGTCATAGGCCACGAAGGGGGCTAGTTCGCGTAGGTTTGGCCGCGCCAAGGTCATGGAATAGGCCGCGCGGAGGTTCATGTTGTCCTTAATTTTGTAAACGGCAGTAATCGATGGAAGCACATTTAAAGCGTCAATACTACCGGAATCGCTACTAAACACAGACATTTGAATATGTTCCAAGCGAGCGCCGCCCATGATTCTATATTTTGGGCGGTCAAAGGTAATCATGGCATAAGCTGCTACCGTTTGCTCAAAACCGCTATACATGTTGGTGGGACGGGTTTGGTTAACCAAATAATTGGCATGGATGTATCGATTGGCCGAGGTGTCTACAATCCCAAAGTTGTTTGGGTCAAAGTACATGCTAAAATTTGGGGTGGTATCGTATTGCAAAGGGATAACCGCGGGGGAGTAAAGCGGGTTATTGGGGTTAATGTAAGCCCCAGTGCCTTCGCCATCGATCTGGAACCGTTGTTCTTCAAATTCTCGGTCCCTGCGGTTAAAAAAGCCCCCGAATTTTACGGTATTTGATGTATGCTTTGTGTACTGCACCTCAATATCGATTTTACCTTCGTAGACTTGGTCATCTAAAAACCTAAAGTAGTGGAAGGGGTTGTCGAATTCGGAGGGAGAAAGCAAACTTCGGTTTTGCTGATTGGTTTGGTAAGCAAAAAGCTTCATGTCGGGTTCGTCTTGTTGAGAGCGGGTATAGCCGCCCACCCATTCAATTTGGGTGCGCCACTTTTGTACATAATGCCGCCCTTTCAACTGGCCATTGGCCATAAACTGCTCCTTAAATGCATTGGTAATGGTGGTAAATGCATTGGCTGACTGGGAAAGGATTTGGGGTGCAAAGCCCGAGCTGAGTTGGCTGCTGAGTTCTCCGGAGTGATTAAAAAGACCGGTAAATGAAAACTCATTGGCCTGATTGAGCCAAAAAGTGGTGCCGAGCAAAGCTCCTGTGCGGACGGTTTCGGTACTTTTGATGTCGTTAAAGGAGAAAAACTCTTGCAAAGAATCCACGCCTCCTCCGGGCAGCACATAGCCGGCAAAAACTCCGTCTTGGTAAAAGGAATAGTTGGTAGATTGGTTTAATCCAAGCACATAACCCAATTTGGATTTGGATTTGTTTTGAAACTGATGCCTATTTCCAAGGGTGAGGTTGAACGAAGAGTTAAAAGGAGTATTCTTGGTGGAAGGAACAAAAGTATTTGGAAGACTTCGGGCGGTTTGATTAAACAATTCACGGTCTTGCGGGTCGCTAGAAATCGGCTGAATTCCAAGATAGGCAAGGTTGGTCATAGAATTTAGGGCCTGTTGGCTTTTATAAATTTCAGGTAAATCTCTATCGCCGTTGGCAAACCCTAAGAAATTCATGCCGGGGTTTTCTTCAAAAATAAAGTCATCTTGAAAAGAAGATTGGGTGTTGAAGGAAACACCGAAACCGAGGGAAAGAAAAAAGGCTTCGGGCAAGGATTTGGTAGAAATATTCACATTACCACCGGTAAAATTACCGGGTTGGTCAGGGGTAAAAGTTTTTTGCACCACCATATTGTCCAGCACTTCGTTGGGTACCAGGTCAAGACTCGTGCTGTTTCTGTAGGGGTCGGTACTAGGTGTGGTAACCCCATTGATTTGGGTTAAGGAGTACCGGTCTCCAAGTCCACGTATAACCACATACTTATTGTCTTCCACGGAGGCTCCAGTTACGTATTTAATGGATTCTCCGGCGTCACCGGAACCCGTGCGCGAAAGCTCATCCGATGAAATTCCGTCTTGAAGACCGGTAGCCTTTTGTTGCATGGAAAGAAGGGCTACTTCAGAGTTTTGAACCGCTTGGGCCTCAATGGTGTACTCTTCAATTTCAACGGTTGATTGAGCTAGGCGAATGTTTTTCTCGGTTACTTTATTGGCTTCTACCACCACACCTGTAAGGGTGGTTTTGGCGTAAGAAATACCTGAAACTTCAATACTGTAAGTTCCTTCGGGTACATTAGCGAAATGGTAATTCCCATCCATATCGGTTGAGGTCACTTGAGAGGTACCTAGCAACTGAACGGTAGCAAACAAAACGTTTTCTCCGGTTTCTGCTTCCACTACATTTCCGGAAATACTACCGTTTTGTGCCCTTAGCATAACCAGTGAGCAAGCCCAGAAGCACACAAAAAGAAAAAAACTACGCATGGGTCAATTATTAGATATTAAAGAAGGAGGCTACGTAGGACGCAGCCTCCTTCTAAAAAGAAAAGGAATGCTTGATTTAGTGAGTTACCACCACTTTAACGGTGTTGGTGCCAGAAGCATTTTCGATTTGTGCGAAATACACACCGTTGGCAAGATTTGCCACATTTACTTCGGTTTGTTGAGCAGTAAGCTCCATGCTCAATACCACTTTACCATTGATGTCCTGCAGATTAAGGGTAGTTCCTTGGGCAGGTACTTCGTTCAACTGAAGCGTAAACGCATGGTTAGAAGGGTTTGGAGCAATTTGGAAGCCTTGGTTAGCATTTTCAACAATGCTAGAGATGTTGGCCAAGTATCCATGCTTATCCAAAGTAGTCCAACCACGCATCCAATCTGCTGTGTTGGGTTCAAAAGCGCCCTTGTAAGAAACCTGAGTAAAGAAGGGGTCGTTAGGATAAGCGGCTAAACCGGTAGTGATTTCATTAACGGTTCCGTCAGGACGAGGATCGAGCATTTGGTTGGCAAAACGACCAACGCTAACAAGTCCAGGATTGGTTACCGCGTTTCCGTTTCCGGCCAAGTGGTTGATAAGGTCGGAGCAATCGTCATCTGTACCGGCACCACCTGTGGCCAAAAGGAAACCGGTGGTATCCAAAGTATTACCGGCTTTAAAACCAAACCAAACAGAATTGGCAATAACCAAAGAGTCATCCATCATACGTTGGTAAGAATCGATGCCGCTGCCTAGGTCTTCAACTTCTAAGCCTTTGCCATTGAGGTCAAAAATAATGGAGTTGGCCAATGTGCCACCGGTAGCATCGCGGAAGAGCAAGTATTCGGCTTTGGGGTTGGTGGTATTGGCAGCTCCGGAACCAATTAGAGTAGCGTTAAATACGGTAGGCTTGGACCAAATGGCGGCAGCATCGGGAGAAGCACCATCCACTTCAAACAACTGGTTTCCGGTATCTTCGGCATTAATGGCAAACCAAAACTGGCCTTTACCACGGAATCCCAAGTCCCAGTCGTAAGAATCGTCGTCGCAAAAAGCAACGGCGGCATACTTTAAGTTAGGGGCTCCTCCGAAGAATTCAATGCCATCGTCTGATCCAGCGAATACCTCAATGTACTCCAAAGTAGTACCGGAACCTACAGCACCTAAGGTTAAACCGTTGAGTTCATCACCGGGGCCGATTTCAAAACCTGCATAACGAATAGAAACGTAGCGTAAAGTTCCGGAGTTATCGGCATTATTGTAACCACCCATGAGCGCTCTTGGTTCCACGCCTGCAATTCCTTCTACTTGAAAAGAATCGGCACCGGCTTTGCTGGCACGGCCATAGCCCAAAATGGCAACTCCCCCCCAAAGACCGCGGTTGGTCTCATCTAAATTTCCGGTTAGGTTGTCGTTTTCGGCAGTAAAGATGATGGGATCCTGTGCAGTACCCGTTGCATTGATGGTGGCACCACGAGAAATAATTAATGCAGAAGGAGCCTCACCGGGGTTTTTGGCTTTTCCTTTAATCACCGTTCCGGCTTCAATGTTAAGGGTAGCACCCGCCTCCAAATACACGGTACCATCGAGAAGGTACACGTTGTTTGCAGTCCAGTTGTAGGTGTTTCCGCCGGTCAAATCCGCATCGGTGATGGTAATTTGCGCCTGAACACCCATGTAAGAAATAAGTAGTGTTGAGAGTAAAATGCGTCGCATATCGTTTAATTTTAACGCAAAGCTAAGGCGCAGGCTACCTGATTTGCGTTAAGCGAAGCTTACCAAACATTTAATTGTTCCTACATTTTAGAACTGAAATAAAATTACTTAAACACTGAAAAAGAGACACTTGAAACAAAATAGAGCATTGTCAAAAAGTTAAGACAAGTGCAGTTGGCTAAAAACAAGGGAAACC
>CAZJFM010000015.1:0-48715 GCA_964545365.1 uncultured Candidatus Competibacteraceae bacterium
CCCATACTTGGACTTGCCGGCAGTTTGCACTGCATGGGCATGTGTGGGCCCTTGGCGTTGGCGGCACAGGCCAGGAAACTCAAGGCCTGGCAAGCCGGATTGCTCTACCATTCCGGTCGTTCCGTAAGCTACACGGCTTTGGGTGCCCTGGCCGGATGGGCAGGAACCGGAATATTTAGTTCCAATTGGCAGCATCAAATTGGAGTATTGGCGGGCATATTAATGATGGTCTGGGGGCTTGCCTACTTTATTCCAAATAAAGCTCGGCTGTCTTATCCCCCTTTATGGAAAAAAGCAGCCGGCTTTTGGATGCGCAAAAAACATCCCTTGGCTTTGGTGGGTCTGGGACTGGTAAACGGATTGTTGCCTTGCGGGCTCTTATGGGCCGCACTGGCGGGAGCCTCCATGCAGGGAACCTGGTTGGGCGGCTTAAGTTTTATGGGACTATTTGCCCTGAGCACCTGGCCTGCCATGATGGGCATTTCGGCCATACGAGATATGTTGCAACCCTGGCTTAAAAAGCGCCAATTGCTTATCGGTTGCTGGCTTATCCTAAGCGGAGCCTGGCTGATATACCGAAGCCATTGGTTGTTGGCGCCCGGCCCGGAAAACGAAATTACCGAATGCCATACCTATTAGCCAGGGTGCAAATCAATCCTAGGTTTGCAGGATTCCCGGATTAAAGGCCTTTTCGATGGGAGCCTTATTGGCGGCCTCCAAACTAACGGAAATATAGGCCCGTGTTTGGGCAGGATCTATCACCTCATCTACCCAAATCCGTGAAGCGGCATAATAGGGCGTCATTTGCTTGGCATAGCGGTCTTCAATCTTTTTAAGCAGGGCGTCTTCTTCTTCTTGGCTGTATTCTTGCCCTTTTCCCTTTGCCGTTGCTTTTTCTATTTGCAAAAGTGTTTTGGCTGCTTGGGCACCTCCCATTACAGCAATCTGGGCGGTTGGCCAAGCATAAATGAATCGTGGGTCGTAGGCTTTTCCGCACATAGCATAGTTTCCTGCGCCAAAAGAATTCCCGGTAATTATAGTGATTTTGGGAACCACGGAATTAGATACCGCATTCACCATTTTGGCCCCGTCTTTAATTATGCCTCCATGCTCCGAACGGCTGCCTACCATAAACCCGGTAACGTCTTGTAAAAACACCAAAGGAATTTTCTTTTGGTTGCAATTCATAATGAACCGTGCGGCCTTATCTGCACTGTCGGAGTAAATTACCCCACCAAATTGCATTTCTCCTTTCTTGCTTTTTACAATTTTTCGCTGGTTGGCTACAATACCCACGGCCCATCCGTCTATGCGCGCATAGGCACAAACAATGGTTTTTCCGTAAGCCTCTTTGTACTCTTGAAACTCCGAATTATCGCAAAGGCACTCCAAAAGCTCCCTTACATCGTAAGGCTTGTCGCGAGATGTGGGCATAATGCCATATACATCCGAGGTTGGACGCTTTGGTTCTACAGCCTCCACCCGACTAAATCCGGCATCCTCACTACTTCCCAGTTTGTCCATAATAAACCGGATGCGGTTAAGACAGTCCTTGTCGTCGGCGCATCGGTAATCGGTTACTCCGGAAATTTCGCTGTGGGTTTCGGCACCTCCTAAGGTTTCGTTGTCGATTTCCTCCCCTATTGCTGCCTTTACCAAATAGGAACCTGCCAAAAAAATAGAAGCCGTTTTGTCCACAATAAGCGCTTCATCGCTCAAAATAGGAAGATAGGCCCCTCCGGCCACACAGGAACCCATCACCGCAGCAATTTGGGTAATTCCCATAGAAGACATTATAGAGTTGTTTCTAAAAATCCGACCAAAATGCTCCTTATCAGGAAATACTTCGTCCTGCATAGGCAAATAGACCCCGGCACTGTCTACCAAGTAAATGATAGGTAAGCGGTTCTCCATGGAGATTTCTTGCGCTCGGAGGTTCTTTTTGGCAGCAATGGGGAACCAAGCACCTGCCTTAACGGTGGCATCATTGGCAACCACCAGGCAAAGCCTTCCGCTCACCCGGGTAATTCCCATAACCACCCCGCCTGCCGGACAACCCCCTTCCTCGGCATACATATCGTCTCCGGCAAATGCACCTAATTCATAAAAGGGTTCGTTATTGTCCTTTAGAAAGTCTATCCGCTCTCTTGCGGTAAGCTTTCCTTGAGCATGCTGCTTTTCGATTCGCTTTTTGCCGCCGCCCAAATAGATTTGGCGAAGCTTCTTCTCCATTTCTACCACCTTTAGCTTTAGGTGGTCTTCATTTTTGTTGAATTCCAAATCCATGCGCTAGTTTTCAGCAAAGATACACAGCACATCCCACACCTCCGTCGGGCTATTTTTTATCCCAAATAATAAAAATAACAAAACTCTTGCACAGTTAAAAAAAAGTCCTCACCTTTGCCCCCGCTTAAACCAAGGCATCAATTGCATGATAAAAAACTGGTTTTTAGTTTTTTTCACATTTTCCACCCTCCCATTTTTCCCTACAACAGAAGTGAATGCAGCACGTTTGACCAAAACGGGCGATGCATTTATTCGGGAATTTTTGCCGGAAGTGCGAAAAGTGAACTATGAGATTCGAAAGGAGCGTCAAACCATTCGCTATTGGAGAGCACATTTGGCCATCAAAGGCTGGTTGCCCATGCAGGCCTACCAACAACTGACAGGCATCGCCGAAAAATATGATGAGCCCACAGATACTCCTCAAACCGGCAGTTTAAAAGCTCAAATTTGGTGGCGCATTCAAAGCTTAGCACACAAAGTGGACGAAATCCCCGAGGAAATTGTGCTGGCACAAGCCATTCTGGAATCCGGCTGGGGTAAAAGTAAGGCCGCCCGAAACACCTTTAACTTTTTTGGACTTACCAGTAGAAGCCAAACAGGGAATCCTTTGGTAACTTCAAGCGGATCCACCTTTTATTACCTCAAGTCTTACAAAAACATGCACGAAGGCATTAAAGACTATGCCATTACCATAAATACCCACTGGGCCTACAAGGATTTCAGAAACATGCGGTCCGAATACCGTCGGCAAGGCAAATCCCTCGATCCTTGCCAACTTACCCAAGGGCTTTTGCGCTGGTCCGAACGCAGAGAACGTTACACGGCCAAACTGCGCTTGGTTATTCGTCGGTATTTACCGGTAGACATGGAAAGCTTTTTGGCTAAAGCCTAAACCAGGCAACCAAGAGCCCACAATTATCCTTAGTTTTGAAGCCATAATTTGGTTTTATGACTCGTTTTGTTGTCCTCGGCGCCGGCCATATAGGCAAACGCCATGCACACATGGTTAAAAATAATCCGGCCTCTGAGCTTGTGGCTCTTATCGATACCGATGCTTCGCAAAAACAAAGCCTCGAATCTGAGTTTGGTGTTCCTTTTTTTGAAAGTGAGGAGGCCTTTTATGCCTCAGGCTTAGAAGCGGATGTCATAAACGTTTGCACACCCAATGGTTTTCATGCCCGTCAGTCCCTCATGGCCCTCAAAAATGGCTTTCATGTGGTTTGCGAAAAACCCATGGGGCTCAATAAAGCTGCCTGTGAAGAGGTGCTTTACCAGTCCTTGCAGTCCTCGCGGCTTGTATTCTGCGTAATGCAAAACCGATACAGTCCTCCCTCTCAATGGCTCAAAAGCCTTTTGGAAGAAGGACGCCTCGGAGAAATCTACATGGTGCACATCAATTGTTACTGGAACCGCGACGAACGCTATTATAAAAAAGACGGTTGGAAGGGAAAACTTGAACTAGATGGCGGCACGCTTTTCACCCAATTCAGCCACTTTATAGACATCATGTTTTGGCTTTTTGGAGACATTACCGACATCTCAGCACGGTTTGCAGATTTTAACCACCAAAACGCCACCGATTTCGAAGACAGCGGCCTGGTTAATTTTAAGTTCCTCAAAGGTGGACTTGGCTCCATCAACTATTCTACTTCCATATGGGACACCAATATGGAAAGCTCCATAACCATCATCGGCTCCAAGGGGACAGTAAAAGTGGGTGGACAATACATGGATCGAGTAGACTACTGCCATATAGAAAATTACAGCATGCCCGAACTTCCGCCCTCAAATCCTCCCAACGATTACGGCGGATATAAAGGAAGTGCGGCCAACCATCATTACGTTATCGAAAACGTAATTGACACCCTCGAAGGCCGCAACATTGCTACAACAAATGCTTTAGAAGGCCTAAAAGTGGTAGATATCATCGAACGCATCTACGCCCTAAAGAAATAACCTCTTTGGAGTTTACATCAAATAGGCATACATCATCCTTCCCGTTAAGAAGTAAATGAAAATGCCTAAAATATCGTTCATGGTCGTAATGAACGGTCCCGTTGCAAGGGCAGGATCAACTCCAAATTTATTCAGTGTAAGTGGTATAAAAGTGCCCATTACGCTTGCAGTCACAATCACTGTAAGCAAAGAAGAGCCCACCGTTAAGGCTAGGGGAAGCTCATTGCTGAACAATAAATTATAGGCCAAAACAACCAAAGCACATACCAGACCATTCAACAAACCAACCGCCAGCTCCTTCAAAAACTTATTTAAGGCGGCCCCCTTTCTTAAGCTGTTGTTGGCCAAGCCTTGTACAATAATCGCAGAACTTTGCACCCCGGCATTTCCGCCCATGGCCGCAATCAAAGGAATAAAATAAGCCATCTCCGGATGAATCTGTATTTGATCCTCGTATTGACTTATTACATTGGCCCCCAAAATTCCGCCCATGAGTCCTACCAATAGCCAAGGAATTCTGGCGCGGGTCAAAGGCCAAATATGGTCATCGGACTCTACATCCTCGCTAAGCCCCGAAAGCAGCTGGTAGTCTTTTCCGGCTTCTTCTTGCATAACGTCCACCACATCATCAATGGTGATGCGCCCCACAAGTCGCCCCAACTGGTCCACTACAGGCATGGCCACCAAATCGTATTTTTGCATGGTTTGGGCCACCTTTTCTCTGGGTGTATGCACATCCACATACACCACCTTATCTATGTAAATTTGATGAAGTGGCACATGGTCCGGTTCTATCAAAAGCCGCTTTAAAGGCATAAGTCCCTTTAAGCGATCCTGATCATCAACTACATATACCGAGTATACATTTTCTATTTCACTGGCTTGCTCCCGGATTTCTTGTATGATGCGGTCCCGGCTCCAATCCTCTCGAATCCGCACCATTTCTTTGGCCATAAGTCCGCCGGCCGAATACTCATCGTATTGCAGCAAATCCACAATATCGCTGGCCACTTCAGGGTCGTTGATTTCGGCCAAAATCTCCCGCTGCCGCTCTTCCGGCAACTCCGAAAGTATGTCTGCCGCATCGTCCGAATCCAGGTTCTCTACAAACTTCTCCGCAATATCTCGTGCGGTTCGCCTCGACAAAAACCGCTCTCTATCCTGTTCGTCCAGCTCGGTAAGAATTTCAGCGGCCAAGTCAGGATCCAAAACCGTGTACAAATAGTCGGCTTCCTCAATGCTTAAGTCATGAAAAACCTGCGCCAAATCGGTGGGATGCCAATCTTCGAGCAGCCGCAAAACCTCGTCTTGCGCTTGTTCGCGCAAGGCTTTACGAAATTGTACAAACAGCTCATGGCTTAGTTCCATCCCTCAGGGTTTTAAAGATTTGCCTTCCAGCTACGCGCCATGGCCTCAAAGGCCTCTACAGGCAATTGCTCCGCACGCTTTCCTTTCCAGGCATCCGGTAGCACACCCTCCGGCAAATGTAGACCCGAAAGGGCGTTTTTCAAAGTTTTTCTTCGTTGACCAAAAGCGGTTTTCACCAAGGTTCTGAACTGCTTTATGGGTAAACCTGCTACTGTTTCTTTATCTTTTGCCCGCAGTCGCAGCACTGCAGAATGCACTTGTGGAGGCGGATCAAAAGCCTCCGGAGGCAATTCAAACAAATACTCAATCTCAAAAAAAGCTTGCAACAATACGCTGGTCACGCCATAGGTTTTAGACCCCTCTTTTGCCGCTACCCGTTGCGCTACTTCGCGCTGAAACATCCCAACCATAACCGGTATTTTGGGATATTCATCCAACAAGCGAAAAAGTATTTCCGTAGAAATCTGATAAGGAAAATTTCCTGTAAGCGCCATACAACCCTCTACCGGCTTGGGCACACGCAAAAAGTCGCCATCCAACCATCGTTCCTGGGGCAATGAAATATTTTGGCGCAACCAAGCTTGCAAATCCCGGTCTATTTCGGTCAAATACAATTCCCAAGCCGTGTGCTGAAGCAATTTTCGAGTCAATACTCCTTGCCCCGGGCCAATTTCCCAAACAGGCCCTGACGGCCAATACGCCTTTAAGGCCTGAACGATAGCTTCCAATGCGGATTCATCGCGCAGGAAATGTTGACCAAACTGCTTTTTGTGCCTGTATTGCATGGCCTAAAAATAGATATTTGACTAATTCATTGGTTTTTGATGGATTGGGGGGCTGAACCGGGCTGTCGGCTTTACCCGGCTTGTCCAAGCCTCGGGCGGCTACTTGGCTTTGGGGGCTTGCAGACGCTCCGCCCCAAAGCCCAGGCCGCCCGTGGCTTGTACTTCGCCGGGGTACCGCCTCCATCCCTGCCCCATCTATTCTTTGAAGTCCAACATCCTTGGAAATTGATGCGTTACATATCTGGCTTTGCCGGCAGCAATTCCTGCCCAACCTGACCCTTGCCATACCACCAAACCACAGGTAGGCAAATTATCCAAGCTCTTAAAACCCAAACTTCGATTGATATAGGTTAAGCCCGGGTTATGCCCAATCAAAAGCACCCGTTCTGCAACGGAGGGAAGTCCTCCGATGTATTCTAATAATATGTCTTGAGATGCATGATATAATGAGGGCACTAGAGTCAATTCTACTTGCGTCTGACCGGCAGCTTGCATCATGGCCAAGGCAGTATCTTTGGCTCTGCGTGCATCGGAACTTATCCATAAATCAGGCAACCAACCACTTCCCAACAACCAACGCCCCATGGCTGGTGCATCACGTCTACCGCGCGCATTCAATGCCCTTTCGGAATCAGAAATTCCGACCTCACTCCATGAGGATTTAGCATGTCTAACTAAAATCAACGTTTTCACTCCCTCAATTTACTGTAATTTTTTGCGCAAACCATAGATTAGGTCTTTTTCACCTCCTGTAGTTGACATTTTCACAGGCAAATACCAAGCGTAAATAGTCTTTAACCACCTAAAAAGACGAAAGAATGCTTAAGGATATGGCCAATAGGAAAAACCAAATCTCACCCCAATCCTTACCTTTGCTGCCATGGAAAGCTACACTCAAACCGACCTCGAACGGTTGGTCACTCAAATACGCCGCGATATTGTGCGCATGGTGCATGCCTGCAGCTCCGGACACCCAGGAGGCTCTTTAGGCTGCACCGAGCTTTTGGCTACACTTTACTTTAAACACATGAAAACCAAAGCTCCGGTCTTTGATATGGACGGCATTGGTGAAGATCTCTTCTTTCTTTCCAACGGCCATATATCGCCCGTTTGGTATTCGGTGTTGGCGCGTAAAGGTTATTTCGAAGAAAGTGAATTGGCGACTTTCCGTCAAATCAATTCAAGACTTCAAGGACACCCTGCTACTGCAGAGCATTTGCCGGGTATCCGCATTGCCTCCGGATCTTTGGGACAAGGGCTGTCGGCAGCCATTGGTGCGGCACAATCCAAAAAGCTCAACCAAGACCCTCAGCTGGTGTTTTGCCTTATGGGCGATGGCGAATTGCAAGAAGGACAAGTTTGGGAAGCCGCCATGTATGCTGCCGCCAAGAAAATCAACAACTTAGTGGCCGTAGTGGATTGGAACGGACAACAAATCGACGGTTCTACCGAGGAAGTTTGCGATCCGGGCGATTTGGAAGCCAAATGGAAGGCTTTCGGTTGGGAAGTTTTGGTCTTAGAAAAAGGGAATTCAGTGCCCGATGTAGACCAATCCTTATCTACAGCCAAAAGTTTGACCGGAAAAGAAAAACCGGTAGTGATTTTAATGAAAACCGAAATGGGCCACGGCGTAGATTTTATGATGGGAAGTCATGCTTGGCATGGCAAAGCTCCTAACGACGAACAATTGGCCTCCGCTTTGGAACAAAACCCTGAAACCTTGGGAGATTACTGAACATGAGCATACTAGATAAATTTCCAATTAGAGATCAAAAAGATACCCGTTCCGGATTTGGGGAAGCCCTCCTGGAATTAGGAAAAAGCAATCCCAAAGTGGTCGGCCTTACCGCCGACCTTACCGGGTCTTTGCAAATGGGAGCATTTGCCAAAGCTTTTCCCGATCGCTTTTTTCAAGTAGGTATCGCCGAAGCAAATATGATGGGCATGGCGGCAGGACTTACCATCGGTGGTTATATTCCGTTCACCGGTACCTTTGCCAACTTCTCTACCGGTAGGGTCTACGACCAAATTCGTCAGTCCATTGCCTACAGCGGTAAAAATGTAAAAATATGTGCCTCGCATGCCGGCCTCACGTTGGGAGAAGATGGCGCAACCCACCAAATCCTCGAAGATATTGGCATGATGCGCATGCTGCCCGGTATGACCGTGGTTGTTCCCGCTGATTTTGAACAAACCAAGCAAGCAACCTTGGCTATAGCCCAACATCAAGGTCCGGTTTATTTGCGTTTTGGACGCCCAAAATGGCCGGTATTTATTCCTGAATCCCTACCCTTTGAGCTTGGAAAAATTCAGCGTTTGGTTGAAGGCACCGACATTACCCTCGCCGCCTGCGGCCACATGGTCTGGAAAAGCTTGGAGGCCGCTGAGGTTTTACGTGAACGTGGCATTGCCGCAGAAGTACTTAATGTGCACACCATTAAACCTTTTGACGAAGAAGGACTACTTCGCTCCCTAGAAAAAACCGGGGCTGTGGTAAGCGTAGAGGAACACAACAGATACGGCGGATTAGGAGAAGCCATTGCTCAAACTTTGGCCGTTAGAAAGCCTTGCCCTCAAGAGTTTGTAGCTGTCCAAGATACCTTTGGCGAAAGTGGCAAACCCGCCGACTTGCTCAAAAAATATGGATTGGATGTGCCACAAATTGTAGCGGCAGCCGAAACAGCAGTGCGCAGAAAAGCGTAACTTACCCCAATATTTCAAATACTTGCATGGAATACAATTCTCAACGAAGTGCCATAAAACTTCCGGAATACGGCCGCGCTGTTCAGGAAATGGTGGAGCAAATTTGCACCATAGAAGACCGTGAAGAGCGAACAGCCGCTGCTTTTGGAATCATAAAAATGATGGGCCTGGTAAACCCCGCAACCAAAGACCAAAACCAAACCGAAGAAATTCAACAAAAGCTTTGGGACCATTTGTACATCATTTCTGACCATAAACTGGAGGTCGATGGGCCCTTTCCCCCACCCGATCCGGAGGCCATTAAGGAAAGACCAAAAAAAATCGCTTATCCAAAGCCAAATAAAGTAAAGCAAAAACATTACGGTGTCGTTATTCCCGGCTTTATTGAAAAAGCCAAACAAATGGACCCCGGCCCGGCCAAAGATTATTTCATTGAGGTCATTGCCAACTTAATGAAAAAGGCCTATTTGCTTTACAATAAAGATACCGTAAACGAAGAACTCATACGCGAACACTTAAAAGAACTTTCAGATGGGGCGCTGGAACTTCCTGCTCAAGTGCGTCTAAGGCCTTCCAATGAGCTTACTGCAGGCATGCAAGATCAAATGCGAGGAGGCGCCAAGTCTGGCCCAAGTAAAAAAAGAAAAAAGAAAAAGCCCTCCGGGCAACATAGACACCGAAACCAACAACGCTAATGGGAGCTTCTGGAACTTTTATTGTAGAGGGGGGGAAATCCCTGAAGGGTAGCATTGAACCGCAAGGAGCTAAAAACGAAGCCCTTCAAATTCTTTGCGCCGTTGTGCTGACCGCAGAAAAAGTCGATATCAGCAACATTCCGGAAATACACGATGTGCTTCGACTCATTGACATCCTCAAAGATTTAGGAGTTAAAGTACAACACAAATCGCGCGGCCATTTTGTCTTCGAAGCCAAAGACATAAACTTTGACTACCTGCAATCCGAAGATTTTCGAAAGTCGGCCGGAAGATTAAGAGGGTCCATTATGCTTATGGGTGCTCTTTTGGCGCGGTTTGGTAAAGGGTACATGCCCAGACCAGGTGGCGATAAAATCGGCCGGAGAAGACTCGACACCCATTTCCTTGGCCTGCAAAAACTCGGTGCAAAAATTGAAGTGGACTCCGTAAATCAACTGTACTATGGCCATGCGAAAAATCTTCAAGGCGCCTTTGTCCATATGGACGAAATCTCCGTAACCGGCACCGCCAATGTAGTACTGGCAGCCGTTATGGCTAAAGGCACTACCCAAATTTACAATGCCGCTTGCGAACCCTATGTTCAACAACTGTGCCGTATGCTCAACCAAATGGGCGCAAAAATCTCCGGCATAGGCTCCAACCTGCTCACCATTGAAGGCGTAAATGCTTTAGGAGCTTGCAAGCACCGCATTTTGCCCGATATGATTGAGGTAGGCTCCTTTATTGGCATGGCGGCCATGACCCAATCCGAAATCACCATCAAAAACGTGGGCTACGAACACCTGGGCATTATACCTTCGGTATTCGAAAAGTTGGGCATTATTTTGGTCAAAAATGGAGACGACCTCATTATTCCCCAGCAAAAAAGCTACGAAATAGACACCTTTATGGATGGGGGAATTCTAACGGTTTATGATGCTCCCTGGCCCGGTTTCACCCCCGATTTGATTTCGGTAATATTGGTGACTGCAACCCAAGCCAAGGGAAGCGTGCTCATTCATCAAAAAATGTTTGAAAGCCGTCTTTTCTTTACCGACAAACTCATAGATATGGGCGCTCAAATTATTCTGTGCGACCCTCATAGAGCCACTGTCATTGGCTTGGACAGAAAATATCCCTTGCGTGCCATTTCTATGAGCTCGCCCGACATTCGTGCGGGAGTGGCACTGCTCATAGCTGCCCTCTCGGCCGAAGGAACCAGCCATATCCACAACATTGAGCAAATCGATAGAGGCTACGAAAGAATCGACGAACGCCTAAACGCCTTGGGAGCTTCCATTCAAAGGCAGTAATTGGCACGAAATTGGCAATAGTATCGGTATGGACACATCTCAAGAACCTTTAATCAGCCGAATGAAACGTTCAAATATTTTGCTGTTGGCGGTTGCCTTACTTGCTGTTGGCGCTGGTTTTCTAGTGCGCGACAAAGTAGCTGAACCCAACACCGGAATTGAGCTGGGCAACAAAGTACCCGACATTGAAATGGCCAATCCGGAAGGCAAAAACCTGGCCCTCTCAGAACTTAAAGGCCATGTGGTATTGATCGATTTTTGGGCTTCCTGGTGCAGACCTTGCCGTGCCGAAAACCCTACCTTGGTTAAGGCGCACGCCAATTACAAGGACAAAAAGTTCGTGAACGGACGCAAGGGCTTTGCTATTTTTAGTGTAAGTCTTGACCGAAACAAAGAACAGTGGCTGGCAGCTATTCGCAAAGACCAACTTAGCTGGAAATGGCATGTTTCTGACTTGCAGCACTGGGGAAATAAAGCTGCCCAAGTGTACGGTGTGCGCTCCATTCCCTACAATTTTTTGATTGACGGAGACGGTGTGTTGTTGGCCAAAAACTTGAGAGGGCCTGCCCTAGAAGCGCAACTTGCCAAATTGGTGAAGTAAGCCCTAAAACCCAAAAAGATACATGCGCCCCGGGGCGCGCGAAAAGCCCGGAACCGGGAAAGCCGCCTAGCTTAGGCCACGGAGGCGGCCCCGATACTTCGGGAAGCCCACGTAGGCCTTAGCTAGGCGTGCTTGACCGGTGAGGACTTGCAGCAAGCACCGGATAAGGCGCCCAAATAACAAAAACAGTGAGGCCGTTTAAGCGTCGTGTTTTCAAGCTTTTTGTCCTGACCGCAGCGTCAGGGGCGAATTAAGGCACGGCCAAATTGAAAGTCCGCAGTTTACTGGCTGTAAATGAGGACCCCAGACGCTGCGGTCAGGGTAAAATACTTGAGATTTGGCCGTAACGCAGACCCTGACGTTCCTGTCAGGGCAGGATCGCCGCCAGAATAGCGGCGCATCAACGATCTCACAGTCCTTTTGACCTGTCGTTTTGACACCATACCCTCCTATTTAGAGGCATTGCGTCAGTAGGAATGGACAAAGCTGACAGTTTGTCGCAACTCTTTGCTTTGGCAAAAAAATTGCCCTAAGTCGCCTAATCGGATTAATTTGCACGCATGAACATTCCCGGTAAAAAGAAAAAACAAAAAGAAGCGGAGGCGGCCACCAAGGAAAACGAAGCCATCCCAAATTCGGCCGAAGACCAAGCTGCCGAAGCATCCAACGAAGCCGAACAAAACACTGAAGAATCGGAAGATTGGAAGGCCAAATACGACGACAGTCAGGACCAATACCTGCGCTTGTATGCCGAATTCGAAAACTTCAGAAAGCGCACAGCCCGTGAACGGCAGGAATTGATTCTTTCTGCAGGAAGCGATGTGCTCAAATCTATTTTGCCCGTATTAGACGATTTGGATAGGGCTCTAGAAAACATCCAAAACAGCGATGCTACTAAGGCTGTGGTTGAAGGTGTGGAGCTCATTGCCAATAAATTGCGCCATCAATTGGCTGAAAAAGGTCTGAAAGAAATGGAGGTTTTAGGTAAAACCTTCGATGCCGATATGCACGAAGCCATAACCCATTTGCCGGCCCCAAGTCCGGAGGCAAAAGGTACCGTTTTGGCCGTGGCCGAAAAAGGCTATACTCTACACGATAAAATTATTCGCTACCCCAAAGTGGTGGTAGCAAGCTAAGCTTATTTTCATGGCGAAACGCGATTACTACGAAGTATTGGGGGTTTCTAAGCAAGCTACCGCAGAGGAAATTAAAAAATCCTACCGCAAACTGGCTTTGAAATACCACCCGGACAAAAACCCCGACAATAAAGAAGCGGAAGACAAGTTCAAAGAGGCTGCCGAAGCCTATGAAGTGCTTTCCAATGCCGATAAACGGCGCCAATACGATCAATTTGGACATGCAGGTCCGCAAGCCGGAGGCTTTGGTGGTTTCGGTGGCGGTGGCATGGACATGAACGATATTTTTGAGCAATTCGGAGATATCTTTGGGGGAGCCTTCGGTGGAGGTGGTTTTGGCGGCGGAGGCCGCAGTCGCCGCGGAGGAGGACAGCGTGGAACCAATATCCGCATCAAGCTTAAGCTCACTCTGGAGGAAATGGCCGAAGGTGCCAACAAGCGCATCAAAGTAAACAAATACAAAAACTGCTCAGTATGCTCTGGAAGCGGTGCCAAAGCAGGCACAAGCCCTAGCACCTGCGCCACCTGCAAAGGAAGTGGACAGGTAACTCAGGTAACCAATACTTTTTTAGGCCAAATGCGCACCGCCAGCATTTGTCCTACCTGCCAAGGGCAAGGCACCATTATTTCCGACAAGTGTTCCAACTGCCGAGGCGAAGGCATAGAACGCGGCGAAGAAGTGATGGAAGTGAATATTCCGGCCGGCGTGGAAGAAGGCATGCAGCTTAGCCTTTCCGGTAAAGGAAACGCAGGCATGCGTCAAGGTCCCGCCGGGGATTTACTCATTGTAATTGAGGAAGCTGAGCATCCGGATTTTCGAAGAGATGGTCAACATTTGTTTTTTGATTTGTTCTTAAACTTTGCCGATTTGGCATTGGGAGCTTCGGTAGAAGTGCCCACCCTGGGCGGTAAAGCCAAAATCAAAATCGATGCCGGAACCCAATCCGGAAAAACGCTCCGCTTGCGCGGCAAAGGCATGCCTTCGGTAAATCATGGAGGCCGTGGCGATTTGTTCGTAACGGTCATTAGCTATACCCCACAGTCCCTAAGCTCAGAAGAAAAAGACCTAATGGAAAAATTAAGGGACAGTCCAAATTTTGCGCCCAATCCCAATAAAAAGGAAAAGGGCTTTTTTGACCGCATGAAGGAGTTTTTCAGTTAAAAAAAAGCGGCCAATTGGCCGCTTTAAAACTATAATCAAATCAAAACCCTGGTCTCTCCAAACCTTACTGGATTTGGATGTCTACGTGAACGTCTGAGCTGTTGCCGTCGGTGTCGGTAGCAATAACTTCGAAATGGTATTCGCCGGGATCAACTTCATCCGGAATAACAAGTTCATGGTGGTGCACGTTGATGCTGGTGCCTTCGATAGGCCAGGTCTGATTCACCTCCCAACCATTGGCCAATCCATCGGCATGAATGTCTATGGTGTAGCTGGCCAAACCACTTTCGTCCGAAACATCCATGTCAAAATGCATGTCCGTACCACGCTGATAAACCTCCCCATTGGAGGGATCATTTAAGGTGATTTCAGGACCGTCGCTGCTGCCGCAAGAGGCTAAAAAGAGGCCGAAAACCAATGAGGAGAAAAAAAGTGCGTTTTTCATATAAAGCATTTTTTGTGTTATTTCTGATTCAAAGATACGTACCCCACACCTCTTATGCAACTTTATTGCATAAGTAGCTTTGCATTTTTTTTGAAATGCCGGTTATGTTCTGCCCATTAGACCACCTACAATCTCTATTTTAGCTACATGGAACAAATCATGTTGGACGTACAAGATTTGGTGAAGCGCTATGCCGCACATACCGCCCTTGACGGAGTCTCCATTCAGGTGCCCAAAGGAAGTATTTTTGGCTTGCTTGGCCCTAATGGAGCCGGAAAAACCACCCTAATCCGCACCATCAACCAAATCATTCAACCCGACCAAGGCACGATTTTGCTGGATGGTGAAAAACTAAAGCCTGACCATATAGCACGCATTGGTTACCTGCCCGAAGAACGTGGTTTGTACCGCAAAATGAAGGTAGGAGAACAAGCCTTGTATTTGGCCAAACTTAAGGGGCTATCCTCCGAACAAGCCAAGAAAAACCTAAAATATTGGTTCGAAAAATTTGACCTCAGCTCTTGGTGGAACAAAAAAGTAGAAGAACTGTCTAAGGGAATGCAGCAAAAGGTGCAATTTATTGTTACCGTGCTCCATCAGCCTGATTTTTTAATTTTAGACGAACCTTTTTCAGGCTTCGACCCTGTAAATGCCCAACTGATTCGCGACGAAATCCTGGCATTACGCAATCAAGGAACCACCATTATGCTCAGCACCCACCGCATGGAATCGGTGGAAGCTATGTGCGACCATCTGGCGCTAATCCATAAGTCCAAAGTGCTTCTCGAAGGAAGCGTCAAGGGGCTTAAAGAAACCTACCGAAGCCACACCTACAACATCCAAGTGGAGCTTAAGGACCACCAGGCCGTCTGTCCTCTGCCGGAATCAATAGGCCAACTTATTAAGGAAGAACGGAACCGGCATACGGTAACCTGGACCTGCCATTTGCCCAATCCCGAGCAGCTAAATAAGGTTTGGCCTTTGTTCATGGACTTAGGCCAACTTAGACAAGTGCAAGAAGTTGTCCCCTCCATGAACGATATTTTTATCCAAACGGTTAACGGAAATTCCCCCTCATGAAACAAGTGCGCATCATCATTGCTCGGGAGTTTCTTTCCCGGGTTCGAAAAAAATCTTTTTTGGTCATGACCCTTTTGGGTCCACTACTCCTTGTAGGCTTTTATGCAGCACTCATTTTAGTGGCTGTTTCCGAAGAAGCTCAAGAATACAATGTCCTGGTTTTTGATGAAACTCCTGACCAAATGAGTTTGGAACTTCAAGCCCTAACCAAAGAGGGTAAATTAGGCGACGTACATTACCATTTTGACGCGGCACCTCAATTGGGAGCCAACAGAGATCGGATGTATGCCGATGAAAAGATAGACGCCATTCTGGTTTTGCCTTTAAGGGCTTTTCAGAACCCTTCGGGCATTTACCTTGGCTATAAAACGCGCCCCGGACTTGAAACCCGATCTAACGTATCAAATGCAGTAGAAAAAGTGCTCGAAGATCGAAAGTTGGCCTTTTACGACATTCCCAGAGCCACTTTTGATGAAATCCGCAAGCGCATCAACATTCCGGCCAACAAGCTCAACGAAGCCGGCGAAAGGGAACAAGATGATACCATGCTGCTTACCGGCCTGGGCGTAGCCTCCGGTTTCCTGATTTACTTCTTTATTTTCATGTATGGTGTAATGGTTATGCGCGGTGTTATGGAAGAAAAAACCAGCCGCATTGTGGAAGTAATTGTGTCTTCGGTTCGACCCTACCAACTCATGCTTGGGAAAATTGTAGGCGTAGCCTTGGTTGGACTTACCCAATTTTTGATTTGGGTTATATTATCCGGCATTGCGTTTACTGTTCTTGGTGCCCTCTTTGCTCCGGATGTTATGGAACAAGCACAAAGCGGAAATCTGGAATCCAGAGCGGAAGTAGCCGGATTGAATGCGGGCGAAACCCTGTCTTTGCTTGCTTCGGTGAATTGGTTCACCCTAATCGGCACCTTTATTTTTTACTTTTTGGGAGGCTACCTGCTATACAGCTCCCTATTTGCAGCCATTGGGGCCGCTGTAGATGCCGAAAGCGATACCCAACAGTTTATGCTGCCGGTGACCTTACCCCTTATTTTTTCCATTGTTTTGGCCATGAACATTATAAAAAATCCACATGGAGCGGTTGCCGGCATTTTCTCCATTGTGCCTTTCACCTCTCCGGTTGTTATGATGAGTCGTGTGCCTTTTAATCCAGACCTCTGGCAAGTTATTCTTTCCATGGCCTTGCTTGTTCTCACCTTTTTGGGAACTACTTGGTTGGCCGCCCGAATTTACCGAATAGGCATTCTTTCCTATGGTAAAAAAGTAAACTACAAAGACTTAGGAAAGTGGTTGTTTCAAAAAAACCTTTAACCGGCTCAAAGGCCAATAGAATGGCCATCATCGACATGGGCTCCAACACCTTTAATTTGTTGGTAGCCGATGTAGTGGATCAAAGCCTAAGGGTGGTGCATTCCGAAAAAATCGCAGTATTGTTGGGCCGAGGAATGAATTCCTCCAGACACATTGACGCCGAATCCGCCCAAAGGGCTTTGAAAGCCCTAGAAATACTCCAAAACAAGGCACGATCTCTCCATTGCATCCATTACTTTGCCTTGGCTACGGCAGCCATGCGCGAGGCCGAAAACGGAGCAGAACTTGCACAAGAGTGGACGGCCAAAACGGACTGCCCCATTCGCATCATCAGTGGGGAACAGGAAGCAGAGCTTATAGCGCGCGGCGTGCAAGCACAAGTGCCTTGGCACAGCTTCCGGTCGGCTTTAATCATGGACATCGGGGGTGGCAGCACCGAGTGCATTGCCATTGCCAACGGCAATATCGAAAAACTTTGGTCCTTTAAGGCAGGAGCCGTGCGCATGCTCGAAGCCTGGAAAGGCAGCGATCCCGCGCATAAATCTGAACTTCAAGCCTTAGATCAATTGCATCAAGCGCGTTTTGCCCCTTTGCTCAACCACAACTTACCGCAAAAACCAGAGCTGCTGCTGGGTAGCAGTGGATTCTTTGACACCTTGGCCGAATTGGATTTCCAGAGAAAGGCCGCCGAACAAACCAGAGACCAAGCACCCTATTCCATGGATTTAGAACAATTTATGGACTGGACCATGCGCATACAAAAAAGTAGCTTGCGAGAGCGCCTATCCTGGCCGGGAATGCCTGAATTTAGAGCACCCTATGCCGTAGTAAGTGCGCGGCAAACCGCCTTTTTGATGCAACATTTCCAAATTCCGCGCCTGCTCTGCGTGCGTTATTCCCTCAAAGAAGGTGCACTACTCTCAGCCCGCGAAAAAGGATGGGTATGAAAATTATTCTAGGCATTTTTCTCCTCTTTTGGTCACATACAAGTGCTTTTAGCCAGCAATTCGGCCCTGCCCTAAAAGAGCTGTTTTGGCTCGAAGGCACTTGGATATGCGACAGCAAACCCGAGTGGCACGAGGAGTGGATCAAAACCGCTAATGGACTGGAAGGCCGTGGCTTTCACCTAAAACAAGGCAAAGAATACCTTATTGAAAAACTACAAATCCGACTTCGAAACGGTCGACCGATTTATATTGCGCTACCCAAAGGCGCCGGCCGCGAAGTCATGTTTACCATCGAAAAACACGGCAAGCGCTTCGTATGCACCAATCCGGCCAACGATTGGCCACAGGTTATTGTGTACGAACGCCTTAAAAACCGGCAAATGAAGGTAAGCCTCGGCGATTTGTATTCGGGCGGAAAAAAAGACAAAATCTACTTTTTCACTAAAAAGAAAGGCCGCAGTTGGAACTTTTATTAAAGCATTTAGCGCTTTAGGGCCCTTCTTTCTAGGGGTGTATGGATACTATCCGCCCCTGGCTCCGGTCGTACTTACCAAAACCAAGCCCTTTGTGGCCTGCGGGGTCCTCCCTCGAAGTTTCGAGGGCAGGCCTCCTCGGCACACAAGGGCTAAGCTTTGGTGGCGTACGGCCCTTTGCTTGGGCGGGGGGCTCTTCTTTGTAGCTCTAAAAACTAAAAAAGCAGCCATAAAAAAAGCCGAGGCAAAACCTCGACTTTTCTTGTACATTAATGACTAATGATTAGCCCAAATAGGTCCGCAACAACTTGCTGCGGGTACTTTGACGCAGACGCTTTAAGGCTTTCTCCTTAATTTGACGCACACGCTCACGGGTTAAATCGAATTTCTCACCAATCTCGTCAATGGTAAGGCCATGATTCATGCCAATACCAAAATACAACTTAATGATTTCCTTTTCGCGCTCCGACAAAGTGTCCAAAGTCCGCTCAATTTCCATTTGAAGGGACTCTTTCAAAAGATCACGGTCGGCTTTGGGTGAATCCTTGTTGACCATAACATCGTACAAGGTGCTTTCTTCTCCGGCCACTAGTGGTGCATCCATACTGATGTGTCTTCCGGAAATTTGAATGCTGTCTTTCACCTTGTCCTCTGCCAAATCAAGCTGCTGAGCCAATTCTTCTTCGGTTGGTTCGCGCTCGTATTCTTGCTCCAATTTAGAAAAAGCCTTGTTGAGCTTATTCAAAGAACCCACTTGGTTTAAAGGAAGACGCACAATTCTGGAATGCTCGGCAATGGCCTGAAGGATAGATTGGCGAATCCACCAAACTGCATAAGAGATGAATTTAAAACCACGGGTTTCGTCGAAACGCTGAGCGGCTTTAATTAGTCCAAGGTTCCCTTCGTTAATCAAGTCAGGAAGGCTTAAGCCTTGGTTTTGGTATTGTTTGGCCACAGAGACCACAAAACGCAAATTGGCGCGTGTAAGCTTTTCCAGGGCTATTTGGTCGCCTTGTTTGATTCGGCGAGCAAGCTCTACTTCCTCTTCTGCCGTAATAAGATCTTCTTTGCCAATTTCCTGTAGGTATTTATCGAGCGAACGGCTCTCCCTATTTGTAATTGACTTCGTAATTTTTAGCTGACGCATACCCAAAAGACTGCAGGTTTTAATCGTTAATACATCTGGACCTAATCTGCCCGAAAATATGGAGGGCAAAGGTAATGTCTTATACTCCTTTTCGCAAGTTTTAACAAAAATCTTGGCCGAATGTTGTGCTTTTTCTAATTTATGGAGTAAAAAACTTTCTCACCGGAAGGGTAAAATCCGCCCACATATAGCCTTCCGGGTGATTTACGAAGGGCTTGGTCTACATCGGCGTGCGATGCAATGGGCACCCCATTGATTTCTGTGATGATATAGCCCTTTCGTATGCCCATACGACTAAGTAAGCCGTCTTCCAAGGCTTCTACTTCCAGTCCCCCACTCAGGTTCAAGCGCTTTGAAAGCTCGGGGCCGGGCGCTACCAAACTTGCCCCAAGCATGCTTTTAAGCGCCTCGTAGTTGTTTAGTAAACGAGTGTCCCCTAGCCTATTGCGCAAAGTGACCCGCTCTTTCCATTGCTTTCCGTCGCGCAACAGAAGTACCTCAATTTTGTCGCCGGGTCTGTAAAGCCCCACTCTCTCCTGCAAAGCCGCCACCGATTCCACTTCATGCCCATCGATTTGCTTTATAATATCCCCGGGTTTTAAACCGGCATCTTGAGCCGCACTTCCTTCCATTAAACCATCAATCCAGACACCCTTGAGTGATTTTAAGGACTTCTTGTTAGCAAACTCCTGATCAATATCTCGAATATTAACGCCAAGCATAGCGCGTTGAACGGTACCAAACTCGATTAAATCGGCCGCAATTTTCTTGGCGAGATTGGAGGGAATGGCAAAGGCATATCCGGCATAAGCTCCCGTGGTGGAAGCTATGGCCGTATTTATCCCCACCAACTCTCCTTGTGTGTTTACCAAGGCCCCACCACTATTGCCCGGGTTCACTGCGGCATCGGTTTGGATGAAAGATTCAATTTTGTAATTCTCTTGTATGATGTCAATGTTTCGGCCTTTGGCACTTACGATACCGGCCGTTACTGTACTGGCCAAATTAAAGGGATTGCCAATAGCAAGCACCCATTGGCCCACTTTTACCTGATCGGAATTGCCAAAGTAGGCAGGACTTAGGTTAGCTACCTCTACCTGCAATACCGCCAAATCGGTTTGAGGATCTGCCCCTACTAATTTGGCTTTGGCGCTTCTTTTGTCGTTTAAGGTAACCTCTATTTCCTCGGCACCATCTACTACGTGGTTGTTGGTTAAAATATAGCCTTCTTGGGAAATTATGACTCCGCTTCCTGAGCCGGCACGGTAACGCGGCTGCTGAGAATATCCGGGGTGACCAAAAAAGAAATCATGGAATGGGTTTCCTTGGCGCACCTGAGATTTAGAAAGCGTTTTAATGTGCACTACGGCATCCAGGGTTTTCTCCGCAGCCTCTACAAAGTTCACTTCTTGCTCCATAACTTGGCCTTGCCCATAATTGGCCAAATGAATCGGTGCTTTTGCGGGCCGGTAATCCAAGTCCGCTAGTACTTCACTTTTTCCGCCCATCAAGGAAAATGCAGCAAAAGAAATACCAACGCTTGTGGCAACGGTAATGAAAAAAACTCCCAATCGTTTCATTTTCTATTTTGCTTTTACTAGGTTTTAATGCGTATTGATGCTTTGCCCTATTAGGACTTAAGCCCGTGATGTTTTGGCATTAGCTGCCGGGAAAGTCCACCTAAGGATTTGCATCCGTCCATCTTATAAACGAAAAGGGCTACCTTTGGTGTCTATTTGTGGGTTAAACAATGTTAACTTATACTTGAAGGCAACTTTTTGGAAATTTCATGGTACAGGCAACGACTTTATTGTACTAAACAATAGAGCTGGATTTTTTAATAGTTGCTCAGCGGATTATTGGGCGGCACTTTGCCACAGGCGTTTTGGAATTGGAGCGGACGGAGTGCTTTTGCTTCAAGAACATAAAGGGTCGATTCAGATGGGCTACCTAAACTCGGACGGCAATCCTTCCAGCTTTTGTGGAAATGGAAGCCGTTGTTTTGCGGCTTACTGCTACATGATTGGTTTGGTAGGACTTAATGAACCCTTACATTACTTAGCCTCAGATGGTCCACATACCTCCTGGGTTAGGCAGTACAAGGACGGAGCCTTTATGGTAGAGACCTTAATGACGGATTGTGTAGCTCCCAAAAACTGCGAAAAGGGACTATGTATCGATACAGGAAGTCCGCATTTGGTGGTTTTCCATCCCAAGCCCTTAGAAAACTTCACTGATTTTGAGTCTTGGGCCAAGTCTATTCGATACAGTCCGGATTTCAGAAAGAAAGGGATTAACGTAAACTTGGTGCACCAAAATCAAAACGAGCTGCACATGCGGACGTATGAACGTGGGGTAGAAGCAGAAACTTGGAGCTGTGGAACAGGAACCGTTGCCGCAGCCTTATGCAGCGCTGGGGCTGAGTCTCTTGGAGCGCACCAACGCAAGATATATACCAAGGGCGGGCAACTTTCCGTTGAGTTTGAAACCGGTCCACTTGGCGATTTCCACCAAATTCGATTAAAAGGTCCGGCGGTTTGTGTATTTAACGGAGCATTGGAAATATGAGAATATTTTTTTGGGGGGGCATTGCGCTAAGCTTACTATCTTCTTGTTCATGGTACAAAAACAAATATGAGCCCAATACCAAGGCATGTCAAAAAGCTATATTCATTCCCAGTCAAAGTGAAAGAGCAGTAGCCATAGACTCCATAATACGCAGCGGCTGCCTAAAGGACAGCTCCGGTTTTCTAGAATATATGGTCCAGGGAGAACCCATAAAGCCAGGCCGGTATCTTTTGGGAAAAGGGCTAAGCAACGAAGAAATTGCACGCACTTTTTATTTAGGAAAACAAAGCCCCTGGAATTTAACCTTCCATAGGATTGAAGACATGAATGATTTGGCGGGTATCGTTTGCCGCAAATTAGAACCCGATTCAACCGCCTTTGCACACGCGTTTAAGGATACTGCTTTGTTGGAAAAATATGATTTCCCGACCGATCCACATATATTACCGGCCTACTTCATTCCCAATACCTACGAGTTCTTTTGGAACAGTTCTCCGGAAGATTTTCTGGAACGTATGCAAAAGGAGTATCAACGCTTTTGGAACGAAGACCGCAAATCCAAAGCAAAGGCCCTGGGATTAAGTCCGGTGGAGGTGAGCACACTTGCCTCTATTGTGCAAAAAGAGCAGGCCAAATGGGAAGACGAATGGCCTACCATTGCAGGCTTATACCTAAACCGGTTAAACATAGGCATGCGTCTGCAAGCGGATCCTACCGTAAAATACGCCTTAGGGCAGCCCAATTTACGACGCGTCCTTACACGGCATTTATCGATTGATCACCCCTACAACACCTACCAAAACCTTGGACTTCCGCCCGGTCCCATTTGCATTCCTCTGCCTAATACGATTGATGCGGTATTGAATTACGAAGCCCACGACTATTTATACATGTGTGCCAAAGCCGATATGTCAGGGAAACATGCCTTTGCAAAAAACCTGGCCGAACACAACCGGAATGCACGAGCATTTCAGCGGGAATTAAACCGCAGAGGCATTTATTAAGCCCTTTCATGGATTAGGGTATTTCGCTTTGTAAAGGTCTGCGGGCTTTGCTTTATTCTTCTATTTTTGCCACTCAAAGCAAGTGATATGGACACCATTAAGTTTGGAACAGACGGTTGGAGAGCAATAATAGCTAAAGAGTTTACTACCGAAAATGTGAACAGGGTTAGTCAAGCAGTGGCCAAATGGCTTAAGGGAAAGTACAGCCAACCTTCGGTTACTATGGGTCATGACTGCCGCTTTGCCGGAGATTTGTTTTCCGAAGAAGCCATACGTGTCTTTCTTCACCACGGCATTAAAGTGTATGCCGCTCCCGGTCCTGTGACCACCCCAATGGTATCCATGGCAACGCTTCAAAAAGAAGCGCAGATTGGCGTAGTTATCACGGCCTCCCACAATCCTCCCAGCTACAACGGTTACAAGCTCAAAGGAAGTTTTGGAGGACCTTTGCTTCCGCACCATATTCAGGAAGTAGAAGATGCTATTGAGGCACACTCAGGCCCAATATATGAAGGCGCTTTGGATGCGCATGAGCGCTATGAGCTACTGGATATGGAGTCTATGTACGTACAGGCCGTAGAAACTTCCTTTGATATGGCCCTGATTCGGTCCAAGGCAAGGCACTTGGCCTACGATGCCATGTTTGGTGCCGGACAATTTGTAATGAAGCGCCTATTTGGAGCTGACATGACCTATCTGCATTGCGATACCAATCCCGGTTTTTATGGAACAGCTCCTGAACCCATTCTCAAAAACTTAAAGCCTTTTGCCAAGGTCATGGCAGAAAATGCAGACTTGCATTGCGGTTTGGCTACCGACGGAGACGCAGACCGAATTGGCCTGTTTAACCGCAGTGGGCATTTTGTGGATTCGCACCACATCATTTTACTTCTTGTGCACTATTTGGTGAAATATAAGGGATATACCGGCAAGGTAATTTCTGCCTTTTCCGTTTCTCGCAAATTGCAAAAGCTTTGTGCACATTACGGATTGGAATTGCATACCACCAAAATTGGTTTTAAGCACATTACCGGATTCTTTTTGGAGGAAGACATTCTGCTGGGTGGAGAAGAAAGTGGCGGTATTGCAGTCAAAGGACACATTCCCGAACGGGATGGGATTTGGATGGGTTTGATTGTTTGGGAATTTATGGCCAAAAGCGGAAAAACCCTAGAGGAGCTCATAGAAGAGGTGTATGCCATAACCGGACCCTTTAGTTACAACCGCTGGGACCTTCATTTAAGTGAGTCTCAAAAGCAGGGTGCCATGGAGCGCTGTGCACAAGGACTAGATGCTATTGGTGACCGTCCGGTTCAAGGCATAGAAACCTTAGACGGTTATAAGTTTTTGTTGGAAAACGATGGCTGGTTACTGGTTCGGGCTTCGGGCACAGAGCCGGTGGTGCGTTTGTACGGCGAAGCCGAAAGCCCCGAAGCTACCGAGGCTTTGCTAAAGGACGCTCAAGCTGCGCTCATCCCGGAATAAGCATTCGCTTAACCAAGCTCCAAGGAAGTAAACCGAAACTCCTTACCATCGAATAGGCCTTTATCGCTGAGCTTCAGATCAGGAATTACCAATAAAGCCATAAAGGAAAGGGTCATGAATGGAGCCTCCAAGGTACAGCCCCACTGCTTAAGCACCTCATTCATCGCCTCGTATTCGTGGGCAATACGATCTCCATTTGTATCGGTCATAAGTCCGCCAAAGGGCAGGGGAATAACCATGGACTGAGCCCCACAGGCCAAAGCCAATCCGCCTTGGTGTTGCTTAAGCAATTCCACCGCAGCATGCATGTCTGAGTCGTTGGTACCGGCCACCACAATATTATGGCTATCATGGGCTACAGAAGCGGCCAAAGCACCACAACGGATGCCCAAACCTCCAATAAAGGCCACTGCAGGTTCGGCTTGTCTATACCTGTTTACCACAGCCAATTTCCAAAGACCTTGCTCAGGACTTGCTTCCCAATGTCCCTCTTGGGGAGTAGAAACCATATGGGCTTCGCGGGTAATGAGTTGACCATCTTCGGGAAGAATAACCCTAAGTGCGGCTTTGGGATTTTTAACCGGCACCTTAAAATCTTCGGGCTTAAGGTCGAAAGCAAAGAAATTATTGATTGGTGTTTCTTGTACATCGGGCCAGGGCAAAGCATTATCGCCCATAATTTTGCGGCCTTCAAGCCAGGCACCGGTCACTTTAAAATCTTCCAGAGATGCTACCTGAATAAAATCGGCGGAATCGCCTTCTCGAAGCAAACCTAAAGGAATGTTGTAATGCTTCACCGGGTTCAGACAAGCGGCCTTGAGCGCGTTAAATAAGGGAACGCCTTTAGTTAGGGCTCTTTTTACCAAGGCGTTGATATGACCTAGCACCAAACTGTCGGGATGCTTGTCGTCGGAACAAAGCATGCATTTCTCCGGATGGGTTTTGAGTAAAGGCCAAAGTGCTTCAAAGTTGCGTGCAGCAGAACCTTCGCGAATTTGTATCCACATCCCTGCTTCCAATTTATCGGAGGCTTCTTCGAGGGTAAAGCATTCGTGATCGGTATGGATTCCTGCTGCTGCATAGGCTTTGGCTTCCTGGCCACGCAATCCGGGGGCATGCCCATCTACCGGCTTGTTGCGGTCATGGGCCGCTTTGATTTTGGCCATCACCTCGGGGTCCTTGTTCAGAACTCCCGGAAAATTCATCATTTCGGAAAGATAGAGTACTTCGGGGCGGTCTAGGAGACGAGCTACTTCATCGACATTCAATGCTGCCCCTGCTGTTTCGAAATGGGTAGCAGGCACACAGGAAGGCGCACCAAAACAGAACCGGAAAGGCACTTTGGCTCCATTGTCCATCATGAACTCAACACCTTTCATGCCCAAGACGTTAGCAATTTCGTGTGGATCAGAAACGGTGGCCAAGGTTCCGTGCCGCAGGGCCATGCGTGCAAACTCAGAGGGAATCAGCATGGAACTTTCTACATGCACATGCGCGTCTACAAAACCGGGCAATATAAATGCCCGGCTTTGGGTTTCGGTTAAAGGCTGTATGCTTTGTATGCGTCCTTCGTGCACACGAATACGCGCCGGATAAATACGTTCTTGATGAAGGTCAACCAATTGACCCTCTATTTCAAAGGAGTTGTTGTGCATCATGTGTTAAGGAAATACTTGAATCCAGAAAGTCATTTCACCGGTTCGGCCACGTTGCTCTAAGGATACTACAGCATAAGGCGCATGCCCCCAGCCTTGCTTGGAGCTTTGGATATGCCATGAAATACCGCCTACCAACTCTACCTTATGTATACTCCAATCGGAAGGAAGGCACTGTTTAAAGCTTTCGATAAGTCTATCGAATTGTGGTTTTATTTGCCCCACGCCTTGCACGGGACCTTTTCCAAAGGTAAAATTCAATTTTGGCCCTGCGGGTCCGTTTTTGTCCCAAAAGCCTTTGATATCAAAAATAAAGGGACCGTCCTCTGTGGCTACGCCTTGTTTTTGTGCTTTACTGGTTAAATCCATAGCCCGTTGCAGCGCAAAACAGGCATATTCGGAATAGGAAGATTGATGCTCTTGATCGAAAGCCTTACTGGCTGCTTGGTACTCATTAAAGTATCGGGTAAGCAGCTGATTGATACCGTTTAGGTTCATGTAAGCTTCCAAATCTTCGGGGCTTAAATCGGCTTGGGTTTTGATGTCGGGTGGATAAACCGTGGCATGCCGGGCAAGCCAAACAAAACCGGGAACCAATGAATCTTGGGCTTTGCTAAAAAATACCAAAGCGGCTTTATGAAGGCTTGTATTTCCCTTAAAATTGATGGGAAAGGTGTCACAGGCTTGTTTTTGAAGCTGAACCATTTGAATGGTTTCCTCAAAGGCCTTGACTTGTGCTGCGGAATCTTGCTTTCCAAAGCCTTGAATAGCGTTGCTGGCCATTCGAACCACCGTCTCAATGCTTCGTGCATGCAGACGTGAATAGTCAAAGGGATGCCATTCGGCCGTTTGAGAGAAAGCAGCCGAGCCTAAAATACCATAAAAAACACCAAAGAAGTATAGTCGAAAAAAGCGCATGGTTCAAAGATAAGGAAGTGTTTGGAGAGGGAGCTATTCTTCGGGCCAAGCTGCAAAAACCCTGATCTTTGTTGGGAAAACATACTCCGGAATATAGACCATGCGCCCCCGGCCGAACGGATTACCCCGGCCCTGAAAAAAGCATAAAAACGACCATGCTTTGGCGGATCTTTGGCGCATGCTTAATAAAAACAAAGAGCGGTATGAGAGGGCCAATTGGTAAAACAGGATCGGATCTAAGGCTGTTCTGTTCGGAATTTGGTGCGATGGGACAGGGCGCGGTGGCGCGCAGCAAACCCCGACCTGCCCAGCTGCACCGGTTTTTTCAGGGCCGGAGTAGCAGTGAGGACGGGAAAAGGCGCCCAAATACGTTCCTATTTTTTTAAAAAGCCGGGCACTTGGCTATACAATTCCAAGGTTAGGGCTGATTCTACCTCGCCGGGATTGCTTTTTAGGCGAATTACGGCCAAGGGTGCGCGGGGATAGGCATAGCGGGCGGGCATAATGACCACCAGGCGGTCGGTGGCTTTGTCCCAAGGTTCCATTTTCCAATCTAAGGCCATACTTTGCAAGGCATTGCTTATGTTTTCGCTGAGGGCATCGAACTGGTCTTGATAGGCCATTTTATCGGTTACCATTCCTTGGTCGATTTCAAAGACGTAGCGGGTTCCCCGTTCGAAGGATTCGGGATCGGCAAGAAAATCAAGATAAACGGCCGGACGCACAAAAATGCTGCGTTTCATGTCTTGCAACAGCTGCATGAGCTTAGATGCCGGGTAATTGGCAAAAGCTTCGGCGTGATTTTGGCTAAACGCTTGGTGGGATTGGAGCAAATGTTGCACTTTGGTAATGTACCCTTTACGCAAGCGCAGTGCGGCCATGTAGGCTTCTTTGGCTTGAGGCTTAAGTAAGTCAGGGTCGCGCTTTCCGTCCGGAAAAGAAGGCGCTGTTTGAGCTACTTGTCGAAAAATTTTAGCAGAATTCATGGCAAACTGAGCAAAGGAAATATAGGCTTCCCGGATTTTTTCGTCGCCTTCGCGTCGCTCAAGACTTTGAAGTTCATTGAACAAGCGGCGGGATTCTGTGTTGATAAGCTCGGTAATGAATGTCAAACGATCGGCTTTGCCGGAAGCATAAATGGTAAAAAACTCATCCAAATGGTCTTTGAGCGGCGTTACTTCATTGTCCAAAAAACGGGCAAAATCGAAGGGGTGTTCCTCTGCATTGGGTTTGGGTAGTTTGAGCCGATTTTGTGCCGATACAGGCTGGAAAACCGCAAGCAATAGTATATAAAACAGGAAAACGAGATATTTCATGATGCAGATTGGGGCAATATTTACAAAACTTGGTGCGTTCAAAAATAGGTGCTGTACCTTAGTTGCGGTAATTTTATTTGGATTAAGTGGCAACTTAGTGGCTCAAAACAAAACCGGAACCATTGAAGGTATCGTTGTAGATGCTTTGAGCAACGAGGCGGTTCCGGTAGCCACGGTGGTAATAGAAGGTACCACCCTAGGTGCCAGTACAGATTTCGAAGGCAAGTTTACCATAAGTGGCGTAGCGCCGGGTTTCAGGAATTTAAGGGTTAGCTGTGTGGGCTATGAGTCACAAATATACAGGGATGTAGACGTGCGACTAAACCAACCTTCCACGGTAGAAATCCGGCTTGCGGCCAGTACACGCACCTTAGAGGAGGTTGAGGTGCGGCCCTCCCCCTACAACAAAACGCCGGAAAGTCCCGTAAGCTTGCGCACCATAGGTATTGCCGAAATCGAGCGCAACCCGGGCGGCAACCGAGATATTAGTAATGTGCTGCGTTCTTTTCCCGGCGTAGGTAGCACTCCCGCCTTTAGGAACGACATTATCATTCGTGGAGGAGCTCCCAACGAAAACAGATTCTTTTTGGACGGAGTTGAAGTTCCGGTCATCAACCACTTTCAGACCCAAGGAGCGAGTGGTGGCCCGGTGGGCATTATAAACGTAAACCTAATACGCGAGGTAGACTTTTTGTCTAGTGCCTTTCCGGCCAATAGGGGCAATGCACTGAGCAGCGTGCTTGAGTTTAAGCAAATAGATGGCAATACCGACCGCTGGAAATTCCGTGGAACCATTGGCAGCTCCGATGCCGCCATAGCCGCAGACGGCCCCATAGGCAAAAAAAGCTCCCTTATTGTTTCGGCACGGACTTCTTATTTGCAGTTCCTGTTTGCTGCACTAAAATTGCCTTTTTTGCCTACCTATTACGATTTCCAATTCAAGTATAAGGTCAAATTCAATCCACGCAGCGAACTCACGGTGTTGGGCTTAGGAGCCATTGACTTGTTCAGCCTAAACCGTGCCGCCAACGAAACCGAAGAGCAGCGCTACCAACTCCGTGTGCTACCAAAGAACCAACAGTGGAACTATACCTTGGGAGCGGTATACCGACAGTTTACTGAGAAAGGAAGCCGCCACACCTTAGTGCTTAGCCGAAATATGCTAAACAACGAGGCCGAAAAATACCAAAACAATGTAGAGGTCGACAGCAACCTCATTTTGTTTTACCGCTCGCAAGAAGCCGAAAATCGCTTGCGCTACGAATTTGATTTCCGCAAAGGCGGTTGGAAATTCAATGTTGGGGCCGGAGCAATGTACGCCCGCCACACCAACCGAACCTACAACCGGGTAAACACCTTTGAAGGGGTAGACACCATTGATTTTGACAGTGGCTTGAACCTCTACAACGGGTCGGCTTTTGGTACCGTAAGCCGCAGCTTTTTGGGAGAGGACCTTACCCTTTCTTTCGGAGTACGTATGGACAACAACAATTACAACGCCCACATGGCGAATCCACTCAACCAGTTGAGTCCACGCTTTAGTGCTTCTTACTATTTCTTGCCTAAATGGGCTGTAAATATGAGCGTAGGACGCTATTATCAGCGTCCTGCTTACACCATTTTGGGTACAGGTGACGAATCAGGCAATTTGGTAAACCAAAACAATAATCTACGGTATATCCGAAGCGACCATTTTGTGGCCGGTTTGGAGTTTGCACCAACCGAAAACACTCGCATTACAGCCGAAGGCTTTTACAAAATATATGCCGACTACCCTTTTTCGCTGCGCGATAGCGTTTCACTGGCCAATTCAGGAGCCGATTTTGGGGTGGTGGGTAATGTCCCTGCCGAAAGTAGCGGCGAAGGCAGGGCCTATGGCCTAGAAGTCTTGGTTCAGCAAAAACTTTACAAGGGATTTTATGGTATTCTTGCCTATACCTTGGTACGCAGCGAATTTGAAGATAAAGACGGAAACTATGTGCCCTCGGCTTGGGATTCACGTCATATCTTAAGCCTTACTGCCGGCTATAAAATAAAGCGAAACTGGGAATTTGGACTTCGGTTTCGGTACGTAGATGGTCAGCCCTTTACCCCTTACGATGTGGCCACGTCTTCCCTCAAGCAGGTATGGGACGTTACCAATCGGGGCATTGAGGATGTGGACCAGCTCAACAGCCAACGCATTCCGGCCTTTCATCAATTGGACATTCGGGTAGATAAAGTATGGTATTTCAATAAATGGTCGCTAAATCTATATTTGGATATTCAAAATCTATACAACTTCCAGGCCCTATCTAGGCCTTTCCTTACGGTGGAAGAAGACGGCAATGGCAACCCCATTACCGACCCGGATGACCCCTCAAGGTATTTGACCAAAACACTGGACAATACCTCAGGAACCGTATTGCCTACCTTGGGAATTATTGTAGACTTTTAAAGATGTACGTATCTTAAGAGGCCAATTAGTTGCTAGCCTTTGAAAAACCGTATCGGCCTTGCCTTGCTTCTTTTAAGCCTACTGATTCCCTACTCAGGTTCAGGAGGATACATACGTCACGACGCTACAGCAGATGCCTATGAAGCCTTAGGAGCCCAACCGGAGTTGCAATCGGTTGGTTGGATTGGCGACAAACAAGGAGAAACCTTATTGGGTTCTTGCGTGCTGGTGGATTCGCTGCATGTGCTTACTGCGGCACACAACCTATTTGAATACAAATTCCAAAAGCACCGCTTAGCCAATGGCGAAGAGGTCGAAAAAGTAGCGGAAGAACGGATGTTACCGCTGGGCTTTTTAAGGGTTTGGTTCAACCAAAAGAATTACGAAATCGTGGATTGGACCTGCCATCCCGATTACCGCTTAGGCACCGGCCCCGATTTAATGTTGTTGAAGCTCAACAAATCCGTAAAAAATACAAGGCCGGCCCAGTGGGGCAACTCCCCCACCCTTCCCAAAGGAGCAAAAACCGTGTGGTGTGGCTATAGTCCATTGATGGATGCCAATTTTAAAAGAACCTTTGGCACGGAGATAAAACGCCGCGCCGGTGAAAACCGAATCGACAGCAGCATGGCCTATTTGGGTTGGCTAAACTGGGGAAAACCCAGCGCATTATTGCTTGCCGACATGGATCACCCCGAGTTTAAATCCATGAGTCGAACCGGCAGTGGGGAGGCCCTGCCTTTAGAATACTTGAGCTCAAGTGGCGATAGCGGTGGAGGTGTATTCTTTCCCGACAGCAATGGCTGGAAACTCATAGGAATCATTCATGCCAATCGAATTCGACGCGACGGAATTCCTTTTCAGGGTTTGTACGGCGCCGAAATGACCTGCACCGAACTGGCTCCCTTTAGTCACTGGTTAAGCGGTGCTTTGTAAGTACGGATTATTTTGGCTCAAAGCCTTTTGAAAGGCTTAGTGGTCTGTATTTTTGCTCACCGGCTTTAGCGCATACACATCGGGTCTGCGGTCCTTTAAATTCCGAACCGAACCCAAGCTATGCAATTCGTCCAATAAAGTCACATCTACGTCAACAATTAAGGTCATTTCTGTATTTGGCGTGGCCTCTGCCTTAATGGCGTTGGTTGGAAAGGCAAAATCGCTGGGCGTAAACACAGCCGATTGGGCAAACTGAATGTCCATATTTTCTACCCTGGGCAAATTGCCTACCGAACCCGCCATAGCCACATAACATTCATTTTCAATAGCTCGCGCCATGGCACAATGCCGCACGCGTGTATAGCCGTTCTGAGTATCCGTAAGGAAAGGAACAAACAAAATTTTCACTCCCTGGTCGGCCAGCAACCTGCCCAATTCAGGGAATTCCACATCGTAGCAAATCAGTATTCCAACCCTGCCGCAGTCGGTGTCAAAGGCTTGAATCACGTTTCCGCCCACCATGCCCCAGGCTTGTTGTTCCGAAGGCGTAATATGGATTTTCTTGTAGGATTCCCAAGTCCCATCGCGGCGGCACAAATAGCCTACATTGTACAGCAAACCATCTTCCACTAAAGGCATACTGCCTGTGATGATGTTGGCATTATAACTCACCGCAAAATCAGTAAAAATGCGCCTCAATTCCTCTGTAAAACCTGCCAACTCCCGCATGGCTTGCGCCTCCGAAAGGTGGTTAAACTGCGCCATCAAGGGTGCATTAAACAGCTCCGGAAACAAAATGAAATCGGTTTTGTATCCCGACAAGGCGTCAATAAAAAACTCCAGCTGATCTGCCAAGGCCGAAATACCGGAAAGTGGACGCATTTGCCATTGCACCAAACCCAACCGTACTACCGGCTTGGAGGCATGCAAGGGATATTCTTCCACTTGGTAATGGATGTTGATCCACTCCAACAGGGTAGCATACTCTCGGCTGTCTTTGTCCCCGGGCAAATACCCTTTCAATACCCGCTTCACATGAAAGTCGTTGGACAATTGAAAGGTGAGCGTAGGATCGAACAGCTCTTTTTGCTTGACCTTTAAAATATAGGCTTGGGGCGTCAACTTATCGGCATGGGCCGCATAGCCTGGAATTCTTCCACCGGCCACAATGGCCTTTAAATTCAAATATTCGCACAGCTCTTTTCGGGCATCGTATAAGCGACGCGCCAAACGCTTCCCTCTAAAGTCGGGATGCACAAATACTTCTATGCCATAAAGGGTATCTCCTTCGGCCGTATGGGTCGAAAAGCTGTAATCGCCTGTTATGGATTGGTAACTGTGCCTATCGCCAAAGCGGTCGTACTGCACAATAATGGCTAAAGCAATGCCCGCCACTACCCCATTCACCGTAATGCAAAACTGGCCTTCCGGAAAAACCTGAAGCAGTTTTCCAAGCGAGGCTTCGGACCAATAACCACCTTCCCAACCCGGATACGCCTTTTGCATGGCCTCACGCATGCCCAGATAATCAGAAAGCTGCAAGTTCCGTAGTTCAATGTGCATTGAATCCTCCATACCCAAAGGTACAAAGCCTCTCAAGCCAAAGAAAAAAAAAGAACATACGGCCTCTCAGGGGCTAATTTTAAGCCAACAAATCGCCAATTTTATTTTTTTGTTTACTTTTAGTTCCATCTCAACCTTTGATGAAATGAAACATTGGAAAACCGATGAGCTAAACCGATTTCATTTTGTTCACGAAGAAGATCGCCTTCGTGCCAACCTGTTGGTTAGTGCCTCATGGCTCAAAAACAGTATGAACCATTTGCTCAAGACCTTCGACATTACGCTCACCCAATACAATGCCCTACAAATTCTTAAGCAACATAAGCCCAAGCCCTTGTCCACACTCCACTTGAGGGAAGAAATGCTCGAAAAAATGAGCGACACCCCAAAAATTGTAGACCGCCTGCTCAAAAAAGGCTTAGTAAACAAAACCACAAGTTCCCATGACCGCAGGTTGGTAGACATAACCATTACCGAAGCCGGGCTAGAACTCCTAAACCGCATAGAACAGCAGCAAGACGGCATGCAAGAAATCACAGGCAGCCTTTCCGACAACGAAGTGCACCAGCTCAACCAACTGCTTTCCAAGCTACGCCTAGCCCCCAAACGACAAAACACCAGGCGCTTGGTTTAAAAAATTAGGGCGTACCTTTGAGCATGCGCCCTCTATTGCTACTTGGCTTTGTATGCGGCTTGGCCTTTAACGCTTGGGCCCAAGACAGCCTCCCAACCACCCCCAAGTGGCGCAAACCCTTCGTATGGTCGGCAACCGGTGCAAGTTTTGCAGGCAGTCTTGTCGTTTTAGATCAACTCTGGTTCGCCGATTACCCCCGCAGCAATTTCCATTTCTTTAACGACCTAAACCAATGGGGCGGCATGGACAAAACCGGCCATGCCCTCAGCGCCTACCTCATCGGCGAAAACCTGTACCGCATCAACCGCTGGGCCGGCATGAAACCCAAGGCCGCCTTATGGACCGGAAGCCTCACCGGCTGGACCTATCAAGCAGTCATCGAAGTGCTCGACGGCTTTTCTTCGGCCTGGGGCTTTTCTCCGGGCGATATAGCGGCCAACAGCCTCGGCACCGGCCTCCTGCTCAGCCAAGAATTGCTCTGGCAAGAACAGCGCATACGCCTAAAATACAGCTATTGGCCAAGCGAATATGCCCCCTTGCGCCCCAACCTTTTGGGCAGCAGCTTTGCCGAATCCTGGCTCAAAGATTACAATGGCCAACGCTATTGGCTCTCCGTCAATCCCTCCTCTTTTGCAAGAAAAGAAAGCCAAAGCCGCTTTCCGCAATGGTTGAACTTCGCTTTTGGCCACAGCATCCGAGGCTATACCGGGGGCAGCGCCAACCCCTACCTCACCGGCCACTTGGAACGGCGACAGCAATTGTTCCTCAGCCTCGACATCGATTGGACCCGCATCCGCACCAAAAAAGCATGGTTGCGCACCCTTTTTCATGCCCTCAACTACATCAAAGTACCGGCACCCACCTTGGAATGGCAAAGCGGCAGCGGTCAGAACTTAAGGTTCCATTGGTTGTTCTTTTAATTATGGATTGGCTCAGGAACATAGTAAAGCGCAGCAAGCCCCAACCCGAAGATTTTCGGGAAGCCTTAGAGCGGCAAGATTGGGAAAAACAAGCCGCCGAAGCTTGGGAGGCCTCCGGCGAAGCCGAGGAATGGAGCAAGCAAATCCTTTCTGCCTGGCGGCTCAAACGCAGCGGTTTAGACAGCCGATTGATGATTCATCTGCACGAATCCCCCGTATCCAACGGCCTCTTTTTTCAACCGCCGGAGGAGTGGGATCTAAAGGCACAGCATTGGCTGCTCGACAGGCTATGCGCGCGCGTTCAAGCCTTAGACTACAAGCTGAGTTTCACCGAAAAGCACCACGAATTTTTGGACAGCGGCTTGCGTCTCACCGAAGTTTACTATTTAAAACCTAGGGTAGAAGGCGACGCCCCATGGAACCAGCGCTACGGCAACATCCACTTGGAGTACCGCAAGCTGGGCGACCGCGGCCTTTGGCTCAAAATCATGGCCAACCAATACCACGACCGCAGCTACAGCCCGGCCTTATCCTTCGACGAGTTCATCCCCTTACTTTTCGGTTAAATGGTTGGAGGGCGGGCCCTTAAACTCTAGGTAGTGTTTCTTATCTAGTCGGCCCTATTCCGGTCTCCCTCCCCGGCGCCAAGCCGCTCCGAGCCTGTGGGGGTTCACCCAATTGGGGTTCCACCTCCTCGCCTTGGAGCGGCTAGGCGTCGGGTTCGGGCGGCCCTCCCTTGGCCTTGGGGGCGATTTTTTGTAAAGCACGCTCTGAATGATGAATGATGAGGTAAAGACGGGATGCCTCCCGTCTCTCAATGATGAATGATGAAGTAAAGACGGGATGCCTCCCGTCTCTGATTAATGATGGATGAATGGCCTTTGCGTTCCGTTTATGCTCCACATAGACAGGGTTGAAATCCGTCCTTTCAGTGAAACTGTAAACGTCGTTAAACGCCCCCTTGGCGCCTTTTATGTATAAATACTAACCTTGAAAAAACAATTCACGGGCAAAAAAATGCATTTATTCTATTTTTTTTTGGAGACGCAAAATTTTGCGTCTCTAGCCCCCTTGAAAACCAAATTTACGGGCAAAAAAATGCATTTATTCTATTTTTGTATTGGAGACGCAAAATTTTGCGTCTCTACCCCCTCTCAAACACAATTCTCTGCCTACAAAAAACTTCGAACTGCTATTTTTTGGCAGCCTTACCCCCTATCTGCATCATCCGCAAACCAAATCCGGAGGCAGAGGGAGCATATTGCGTCCCAATGGAACCCAAAACACCGGAAAAACACGCGCCCCGGCGGAGGTGTAAAGCCCGGAGCTTGGCGGCCCCTTTCGGCTTGGCGCACGGAGGCTGAGGTACGAAGCCCACGTAGCGCTTAGCCGAAGGTGGCCGGCAAGCGAGGACTTGGAACCGGAGACGGATTAGGCGCCCAAATCCTTAAAACAAAAGGTTATACCATGAGTAAAAGAAGCGAAACTCTAAGTACCGGGGCAAACCCAAGAGTAACAGCGTTAAAGCCTTGATTGACAAGGTTAAAGTCCTGTCCCGGGACCGGAGGAAAGGCGTTGCATCTGGTCGTAGGGATGCGTTTCCCAAAATTTTCGAAACCAGGTGCTTTGACGCTTGGCGTATTGGGCCGTGTGGGTCAAAATGGCCGTGGCTACGCGGTCTGGGTCGGCTTGGGGCATTTCGTACCATTCGCGGTAACCAACGGTTTTGAGGGGACTCAAATGGGCGGCTTCTTTCCATTGCATGGCCTCTTCCTTTAAGCCCGCCTGGAGCATGGAGGCTAAGCGTTGCTGCATGCGGCTGCGTAGGTCGCCGCGCTCCGGCTCAATATGATATACTTCGTGCCGGGCGTCCCAATTCCACTGGGGTTTTTCTTGGGTGCGGAAGCTGCTGAAGGGTCGGCCGCTTTGCTCCATTACTTCCACCGCACGCATCAAACGCACGGGGTTTTGGCGGTCGACTTGATTAAAAAACTTAGGGTCTTTTTCGGCGAGGTAGGCTTGAAGCCGGTCTAGGGGCCAGCTGCGGATGTTTCGGCGGAGCTCGGGGGCTATGTCGGGCATGGCATCGAGTCCGTAAAGGAGGGCTTGCAGGTAGAGTCCGGAGCCGCCAACCAGGACCAAGCCGCTTTTATCATCAAGGGATTGCTGTAGAATGGGTAGTGCTTGTTGCCGAAAGCTCATCACATCTAAGGGCTGCCATATGCTGTGGCTGCTTATGAACCAATGCCTGATGCCCATTTGCTCTTCTTTGGTGGGTTGGGCGGTTCCTATGGGAATTTCCCGGTAAAACTGCCTGGAATCAAAGGAAAGGATGTCCAAGCCATGCTTATGAGCCAAGTTGAGGGCAAGTGCGGTCTTTCCTGAGGCGGTAGGTCCGGTAATGGAAATGAGGCGTTTCATGAGGCTTGTGGCTTAAGGCCCAAAGCCTCGCCCTTTTGAAGCATGTAGGCCCAGGCAGCCTCCTTTTGGTTGGGGATTTCGCCTTCTAAAATGGCTTCTTTGATGCTGTTTTTTATGTCGCCAATGGTTTTGCAGGGCGCTAAGCCATAGAAGTCCATGATTTCCTCTCCGGTGACCGGCGGCTGAAAGTTTCGAATATGGTCTTTTTCTTCTACCTCTTTCAATTTAAGTTTCACCACTTCATAATTTCGGAGGTAGCGTTTTACGCGTGCTTCGTTTTTGGAGGTTATGTCGGCTTCGCAGAGGGTCATGAGGGATTCCAGGTCCTCACCGGCATCAAACAAGAGCCTGCGGATGGCAGAGTCGGTAATTTCTTCTTTTACCAGGGCAATGGGCCGAAGGTGAAGGCGCACCATTTTTTGGACAAACTTCATTTTTTCGTTTCCGGGTAGGCCCAAGCGTTTAAAAATTTTGGGCACCATGCGTGCGCCTAATTCCTCATGGCCATGAAAGGTCCAGCCATGGCCGGGTTCAAAACGTTTGGTTTTGGGTTTGGCAATGTCGTGAAGAACGGCAGCCCAGCGCAGCCAAAGGTCATCGGAATGGGCTGCGAGGTTTTCGAGCACTTGAAGGGTATGGTAAAAATTGTCTTTATGTGCTTTTCCCTGCACGATGTCGACCCCTTTGAGGGCGCTCATTTCGGGAAAGATTTCGGGGAGCAGTCCGGACTCGTCCAAGAGGCGAAAGGCCAGCCCCGGATTGGGGCTCAAAATCATTTTGTTGAGCTCATCGGCAATGCGTTCTTTGGCCAAAATGCCTAGCCGGTCTTTGAGGGGCTCCATGGCAGCAAAAGCGGCAGGATCGATTCGGAAGTTGAGTTGCGCTGCAAATCGGATGGCCCGTAGCATACGTAGGGGATCGTCGCTGAAAGTTTGGGTGGGGTCAACGGGAGTTCGGAGGATTCCCTGATTCAAGTCGGCCAAACCACCGAAGGCATCTACAATTTCTCCGTAATGCTGGCCGTTGAGTCGAATGGCCAGGGCATTGATGGTGAAATCGCGGCGGAGCAAATCGTCTTCAAGACTTCCGTCTTCTACAATGGGGTTACGGGAGTGGGTTCGATAGCTTTCTTTGCGGGCTCCCACAAATTCCATATCCCATTCTCCGGTCATGAACTGGGCGGTTCCAAAGTTTTTGAATACCCGCAATCGCTTACCGGCATTCATTCGAAATGCAACGGCTTGTGCCAGTTGCAAGCCATTGCCCACGCACATAAAATCGATGTCTTTGGAGGGCCTACCAAGCAGTAAGTCACGCACAAAGCCACCAATCACAAAAGCTTCTACGCCTAAATGGTCGGCTTCTTCGCCAACGATTCCAAATACCCGATGGTTGAGTTCCATTTTGGCCATGGGGCAAAAATAGGGCATTTGGGGCGTTTTGGCCTAGCCCTTACTAGCAATTAAAGGTAGCGCTTGTTGGTAAGGGTTGCTAAAGGGTGCTAAGGATTGAGCTTGGGTCGAGAGGATTGCTTAGTATTTGAGACTGTTGATGCGAGGCTATTCTTGCGGCAACTTTGCGTTACAGCCAAATTTCAAGGTCCTCATTTACAATTAGTAAACTCCGGCCTTTCAATTTGTCTGCGCCTTAATTTGCCTTGAAAACACCACGCATCAACAGTCTCTATTTGAGCTTTGCTGGGCCCAAGAAGTTGTCCGGAAAACGCAGTCAACTAAGGCCATAGATCTTTTTCCATGCGGGCCAAAGCGCCTCGGTAGAAAACTGCCGGAGGTACTTATGCAGCGCTTCGGGCTTGGGCGGAGCCAAATGGGGAATGCTATTTAAGCCGTGTGTCCAGGCGCCAACATCCAAGCCCGGATAGTAATGTGCCAAAGGTCCTCCGGCTTCTTCCATGCTGCTGTCTTGCACGGTCAAGACCGGCTTTTGAAAATAGAGCGCTTCGAGCACGGGCAAGCCAAAACCTTCGACCAGGGAAGGGTAAACTACGGCCTGTGCACCGCGGTACCAAGCGGCCTTTTGGGCTTCGGAAACACTACCTGCAAAGTGTACTTGGTCTTCCATTTCCATATTGCGTGCAAACTCGCGCCAGGAGCGGGTCATGCTTCCCAAGGGACCTACCAACACCAAGGAAAAGTCCCGGCGAATTTCGGAAGCGGCAAAAGCCCTAAGCAGCGTTCCTATATTTTTTCGAAGGTCTTGGCTTCCTACATACAAAATATAGGGCTTAGCATAGCCTGTTGATGCTTGTGCGTTCCATTCCGGAGCGGGCAAAAATACCGGGGGAATCACTTCTATTTTTGAGCTTAGGGAGGGAAAAAAACGTGTTGCCACATGGGCGGTACGGGCGCTTACCGAAACAATTTTATCGGCACGGGTAAGTGCTTTGGAGCTTTTGAGCTTATACAAAAACACATCGGGGAAGCGATGGTATGCAGGGTTTTCGAAGGGAATGAGGTCGTGAAGCGTCACGATGGTGGGTGCTTGAATGCCGGAGGGCAATTCGGGGCTTAAGGCATGAAAAGCAGTAGCGGCGGATTGAGCGGCAATTTTGGGCAGATGTTTGGAGCGCCAAAAGGCCCCTTTACCAACAAAGACGATGTTAGCGCCGGCTTCTTTCATTTCCTCTTCAAAGGAAGGCATGCGGCTAAAAGGACTGCACAAGGTCATGGCTTGGCCTCCGAGGTGTTGGGCTACCATTCTAAGGTGAGCTCTGGCATACTGGCCGAGACCGGTTCCATTTACAAAGGCCCTTTTGGCATCAAAGACTAGGTGCATATGTATTGGAAAAAAAAGGCCAGGGGCCGAGGGTTATTTGCGGCAAAGGTACGTACAAGGAGAAAATATGCTTTGAGGGAGGGAAAAATGCGCAACAATTGCTGCTAATAGCCCATTTTACGGGCCTTGGATTCAGGAACACGCATTCCCTTGAGCAGCTTAAAAAAGCGTCGCTTTTCTTCTTTGTAAATGCCTTGAAAAGAAATGTTGGTAAACAAAAACATAGCAAGAAGTGGAGCCAACCATAGCATTACGTTTAACCAGGGGTTTTCGAAGGGTTCGGGCCAAAACAAGAGGAACAGGGTATACATGAGGCCCAAAAAGAAGAAATTAAAAGGCGAAAAAGGGTTGGACATCATGAGGCGCACCATTACCGTTCCTTCATTGGTATTGTGCCAATGCCCACGAATTTTTATTCGTCGTTTCCAGGGTTTGGGATGGTTTCGAATGGCGGTGAACCGTTGGGGGTAAAAGCGGCCGGTAAATGGTTTTTGGGTATCCGGCGACTTCATAAAGTACAGGCGGTCTTCGTAAATAATGCTTTTTAAGCGCAGCAAGACTTCTTCGGAACTCAAATGAGATTCGATGAGGTATGCGCGCATGGGCAGCAGCAAAAGCAGCACCCGACGGTACAGGTATCGTACACGATTAAGCATTAAAGATTAAGCGTTAGAAGCAATGGTTTGTTCCATAACCTGGTAGGTTTTATAAATTTCGCCACCGATATTGAGCAAGGGCTTTTTCATGGGTTCGTTATCTTCTACAATATAGCTGGCTTCGGCCCAGGTGGCTCCGCGCGCCAAACCCCGTTTGGCAATTTGCAGGTACATGAGTGCGTCGAGCCCGCGCTTTTGGTATTCGGGCACTACACCCAAAATTACAATGCGGACACATTTGATTTTTTTAGCCTTGGTAAACATATCTATCCAATTAAAAGGAAAGAGCTTTCCCTTCCAGGATTTAAAGACTTCGTTGTAATCGGGCAAACAAATGCAACCGCCCACAATTTCGCCCTTTACCTTAGCAAACATCACCAATCTAGGATCGGTAATTTGTTTTAAGTCTCCGGTAATGAAATCAAATTCTTCGTCGGTGAGGGGCACCCAGCCATGGTTGTAGGTGGTACCCCAGGCCTTGTTGAATAATCCCTTAAATGTTTTTACCCCTTCTTCGAAGCGTTTCATGTCCAGATCGACCAACTCGAAATCCAGACGCTGAGTAAGGGCTTTTTCGATGCGCTCTATGCGTTCGGCATTTTGGTTCACAATTTTTTTACCGTCGAATCGAAAGGCGTAGAGGGTTTTGATGGGCTCCAGACCATAGGTATGGTAGAGTTTAAAGTACCAAGGAGCGTTGTAAGTACTAAGAATTACGTGTTGCTCTTCGAATCCGTCGATCATTACCCCATAGTCTTCGTTAGAAGATGGGCTGGCCGGGCCTCTCATGTGGGTAAAGCCTTTTTCGGCTAAATTGGCCTTTGCGGCGTCCAGAAGCGCATTGGCCACTTCTTGGTCGTCTTCGCATTCAAAAAACCCGAAGAAGCCCACCTTATCGTTCCAGGTTTCGTTGTGCAAGCGATTAACGATGGCTGCTACCCTACCAACTACCTTGTTGTTGCGCAAGGCAATAAACAAGTCCATGGTTCCATGCAAAAAGAAAGGATTGTGTTTGGGGTCAAACACCTTCTTGTAAGAGCCCCAAAGCGGCGCCACCCAAACCGGGTCGTTTTCATAGATGCGCCAAGGGAGTTTCATGAATTGGCGGAGTTCGGCTTTGGTGGATACTGGTTTAATGTATAGGTCGCTCATATCGATTCAATTGCACTACAAATAACGGATTTTCCTAAAATATTCCCTTGTCCTGTTTTGCTGCTTTACATTTGCCGCATGGCTAGCTCGGTTTTTCGATTCAAGCAGTTTGAGCTCCATCAGCATTTAGCGCCCTTTCGCCTAGGGACGGATGCCGTATTGTTGGGGGCGTGGGCCAAAATGACTTGTGGCAAAGGCCCTATTTTGGATGTTGGCACAGGGACCGGGATTTTGGCCTTGATGGCGGCACAAGGGAATCCTGACAGACCGGTTTGGGCCGTAGAGCGGCATCCAAAAGCCTTGGAACAAGCGGCGGCCAATTTCACACAAAGTCCCTTCCACCAAAGATTACACCTGTTTGAAGGAAGCATTCCACAATGGAAACCATCGGTGCCGGTAGATGATTTGCTGTGTAATCCGCCCTATTTTTTAAATCATACCAAAAACCCAAACACCGATAAAGAAAGCGCAAGGCACGGAGATATAAATCTGCCATGGGAATGGGCAGAGTGGATGCAGGAGCAACTCACCGAAGAAGGGCGTATTCATATGGTTTTGCCTGAAGTAAGCTTTCCTTTTTGGCAACAAGCCATGAAGGACGGCATGTATTTACAAGCCCATACCTTAGTGCGCAGCACCTCAACCAAGGCGGTTTCCAGACATTTGTGCTCTTGGGGAAGAGAGCAAGTGCCGCTCGAAGTTCAACAGCTTACATTATATGCAAGCGGAGACAAAAGGAGTGCCGAATTTGAGGAGCTGTGCCGAGCCTTTTACCTGTAGATTCTTACCAAGTAGCGACTGTTGATGCGATACTATTCTGGCGGCACACATGTCCTAAGGAGAGCGTTGATTTACACCTATTCTGGCGTCATCTTTGCGTTGTGGCCAAAGCTCAAGTTCCTCATTTACAAATTATAACCTGCGGACTTTCGATTTGTCCACGCCTTAATCTGCCTTGAAAACGGCATAAATCAACGGTCTCTACGGCTTTGTACTGACGCTGCGGTCAGCACCTTTGAGTCAGGGACTTTGTCTTTAAAACACGAAGCGTCAATGGTCTCCTTTTCGTTTCTGGCCGTGTAGTGGCAAATCCGGAAAAATTAAGCCTTGGGAATTAGACCGGACTTTTTTTAGGGGTGTCGGGTGAGGGTTAGCCCGATTGATTTGAAATAATTACCCCATGGCAAGAAAAGAAAAGGGCAGGCAGGAATTGTGTAGCAAAAAGTATAAGCGTTAACGTAAGGTTTTGCGTGGTTTCTTTGCTCGGAATATGGGGTTTGGCACAAGGAAATCCTATTTTTGGACGTATCTACATAAAACTCCCATACACTATGTCTCGATTTACCCTATTGGTTGCTCAAGTAATATGTTGGTTAAGCTTTTTGAGCTTGGTTTCCATTCAAAACAAGGCACATGCCCAGGGCAGTTTGCAGTTCAATCAGGTGCTTAGTTACTCAGGAAGCGATAGCGGCAATTGGACCTACGCAAGTCCGAGCTGGACGGTACCGGCAGGTAAAGTTTGGAAAATTGAGGCTGCTTCAGCCAATATTGGAGGAGCGGTAGCCCAACAGGTGGAAATAGATCCGGGTGGAGGCTTTGCTGCGGTAGGTTTAGACAGCTATAACAGGCTGCCTATTTGGTTAAAGGCGGGAGACCAGGTGCGCCTTCGGGCATCGCGCAGCTGTTGTGGAACGGCCAATTTCAGCTACTTCATTTCCATTATAGAATTTAATGTAGTGCCTTAAAACGGAGCGAGATTTCCGCCCCCGACCGCACCGGTAGCCGGCCTTGCTCGGGCGGTTGGCAGGGCTTGGCGATAGGAGGCCCCCATTTTTTTTGGGGGACCCCGCAGCGCCTAGCCCTGCCCCGCCGGAGCAAGGACGCTAAAGGTAAGGGCGGGAAAAGGCGGCCAAATAAAAACCTTTGCTTGGCTTTGTGTAATTTCGTTGCTGTCCATGCGAAAAGAACAACGTTATAAGGAAGTTTTGGCCTGGTTTAGGCAACATATGCCTGTAGCAGAGACCGAATTGGCCTATGAAAATCCGTTCCAATTGCTTGTTGCCGTGGTACTTTCGGCGCAATGCACCGATAAGCGCGTAAATTTGACGACGCCGGCCTTGTTTGAGCGATTTCCAACGCCACAGGCCTTGGCCGAAGTAGATGCCGAAGAAATATTTCCTTACATTAAATCTATAAGCTACCCTAACAACAAAGCCAAGCATTTGGCCGGATTGGGTAGCATGTTAGTGGAGGAATTTGAGGGTAAAGTACCGGAAAGCCAATCGGAGCTGATGAAATTGCCTGGGGTAGGCCGCAAAACGGCCAATGTAATTGCCAGTGTGGTTTTTCAAAAGGCCGCTATGGCTGTGGATACCCATGTGTTTCGTGTTAGCCAACGGTTAGGTTTGGTGTACCGGGCCAAAACCCCGCTGGAGGTCGAAAAGCAACTAATAAAACACATACCGGAAGAAGAGGTACACATAGCCCACCATTGGCTTATATTGCACGGACGTTACGTATGCAAAGCGAGAGCGCCGCTTTGCGATGACTGTGGCTTAACACCCTATTGTGCTTACTATCAAAAACAACAAAAAAAATTGAGTCGTGAAACAAGTTAGTTTTCAAAAATTTGGCTTGGTCCATCTGGCTTTGGCATGGATGCTTTTAGGAACCGGCCTTTGCCTCTGCGGGCAAGTGTTGCCTAGTCGGTCGCTACATATACATACCAACGGTTTGGGGTATGCGATGCCCCATTACTACCGGGTAGAAGTAATGCTTAAGGGCAGCGGTGCAGATTACAAGGCCGCTTACGCCGATGCGCAAAAAAAAGTAGATATGTTTAGAAAAGAAATGAATCAGGGAACAACCACCAGCTTTTCGGTAGAAAGCGGGTTGCCTGTGGTTTGGCGCAGCCGTGGCGTTCGTCAAACGGGAACCAGCCCGGAGGTGATGCTCTCCTTTCATTTTCCCATCAGCAAAGATGCTATCCATGACAAACTAATCCAACTGGCTTCTATGCCGGAACTAACCATTTTAAAAGTAGAACCCACAACGGATTTGAGCAATGCCGAGCAGCAAGCCTTACAGCAGGCGGTCCAAAAGGCCCAACAGCATTTGGCGGCCTTAGGCGTTCAAGGAAGCGGATCTATGGAATTGGTTGAGATGATTTCGGAAGGCTGCTCAAGCCTCTTTTACGACCCGATTTGGAGTTTAAACGAAGCGGAATTGCTTCCGGCAGATAGGCCTTTGCGGATGGAAGAAACCAGCGAAGTGCCCGGATTGCCCGGCATGATTACTGTGCGTTGCCAAGTAGAAACAGTTTGGGAGCCCTTGGAAAGCAAATAAAGGAAGTAGTTAACAAAAGTCCAAAGGAATTGTTAGCATGCATAGAACTAAACACAAACAGCTATGAGTAATGTACCCGAAGCAGGAACCATGGCCCCGGATTTTGAGGCCAAAAATCAAGACGGAAAGACGATTAAGCTTTCGGATTTTAGAGGCAAACAAGTGATTTTGTACTTCTATCCCAAAGACGACACCCCTGGATGCACGGCCGAGGCTTGCAACCTTCGGGACAATTACGAGGACCTAAAAAAAGAGGGATTTGAGGTAATTGGGGTTAGCAGCGATAGCGCCGCAAGCCACCAAAAGTTCATTGCCAAATACGATTTGCCTTTTCAGCTGGTTGCCGACGAGGATAAAAGCGTACATGAAAAGTATGGGACTTGGGTGGAGAAAAACATGTATGGCCGTAAATATATGGGCACCAACCGAAATACTTTTATAATTGATTCGGAAGGCAAACTGGTTAAGGTGTTTAAAAAAGTGCAAAGCAAAACCCACACCGAGCAAATAAGGGAAGCTTTGGCAAAGCTTTGAGACAATTAGCTATGTAGGAATAAAGGGGAGGACTATTTTGCCTTTGATATATATTATATTAGAGTATAGACAAAAAATATGACATTTTCTTTTGTGGCAACAGCGGGCCACAAATGCCTATTATCAAAAGGTTGTTAATAAATAAACAAGGCTACAAAAGAATTTAGTCGTATCTTTGGTCAGAGAAATGACAAAAATTATGGCATCAACGGATAACAAAGAAAAGTTACAGGCTCTAAAAATGACCTTAGACCGTATAGAAAAGACTTACGGCAAGGGAACCATTATGCGCATGGGCGATTCGGCTATTGAAGCTGCAGAAATTATTCCCTCCGGCTCCTTAACGCTGGATTTGGCTTTAGGTATTGGCGGCTATCCCAAAGGAAGGGTGGTTGAAATTTATGGGCCTGAATCGTCCGGTAAAACAACCTTAACCCTGCATGCCATGGCTGAGGCTCAGCGGAAAGGCGGTATAGCAGCCTTTATCGATGCCGAACATGCCTTCGACCGCTTTTATGCAGAGAAATTGGGAGTAGACACCGAAAACTTACTTATTTCTCAACCCGACAACGGTGAGCAAGCTTTGGAAATTGCCGATAACCTCATCCGTTCCGGTGCCATAGATATTATTGTTATCGACTCTGTGGCCGCACTTGTTCCCAAAGGGGAATTGGAAGGGGAAATGGGCGATTCCAAAGTAGGTTTGCAAGCCCGATTAATGAGCCAGGCCCTTCGTAAACTTACAGCTTCCATTTCCAAAACGGGCTGCTGCTGTATTTTCATTAACCAATTGCGCGAAAAAATTGGCGTTATGTACGGTTCGCCGGAAACCACTACCGGAGGTAATGCCCTGAAATTTTATGCTTCTGTGAGGCTTGATATTCGACGCACCGGGCAACTTAAAGACGGCGATACCTTGGTGGGCAACCGTACCCGCGTAAAAGTGGTGAAGAATAAATTGGCTCCACCCTTCAAAATGGCCGAATTTGATATCGTCTATGGCGGAGGAATTTCCAAAATGGGCGAATTGATTGACATAGGTGTAGAAACGGATGTGTTGAAAAAATCAGGCTCTTGGTATAGCTATGGCGAAACCAAACTTGGCCAAGGAAGAGAAGCCGTTAAAACACTGCTTCAAGACAATCCAGATTTGGCCGAAGAAATAGAAGGCAAAATCAAAGAGGCGATTACGGCTAAATAATGCGAAACTCTGTAGTGTATACCTTAGCTAAGTTCGCTTTGCTTTGTCTATCCTTTGTGTACCTGAGTTCTTGTGGAAACGGAGCTAAAACTCCTCCCCAAGAAACTCAGGACAGCACCAGCACCATTGGACGACTCAATCGCAAAGTAGCCGAAAACCCCGGAGATGTGGATGCGTGGTTTGCCCGCTCCAGATATTATGCCGAGCAAGAGGTTTTTAATAAGGCATTGATGGATGCAGAAAAAGCCTTGGGCTTGGATTCGTTTAGAACGGATATTCTGTTGCATGCCGCGGACTTATACTACACTACCAGAGAAGTTGAGCAAGCACGAGCCACCATTCAAAAGGCCCTAGCCTTAGATCCTAATAATTTGGATGCCAATTTACGGATGGGCGAACTCCAATATTATCTGGGGCAGTACCCATCTGCATTTGAATACCTCGACAAAGCCATTTTATTGGATCCATTTGAGGCCCGAACCTACTTTACCAAGGGCATGATATTTGCAGAAACAGGCGACACCAATTTGGCTATTTCTTCGTTTCAAACAGCGGTAGAACAAGACCCAACCTACTTTCATGCCTACATGCAATTGGCCAATCTACACGCTGCCAAAAACAATGACTTGGCCATTGACTACTATCAAAATGCCATTTCTGTAAATCCCACAAAACAGGAGGCCTATTATGGATTGGCTTACTATCTGCAGTACCACAACCGTCCTAAAGAAGCCATTCGGGTGTATCAGGATTTGCTGGCATTCGATAAGAACCATGTGCCCAGCATACACAATATTGGCTATATTTTTCTTTTCGAAGAAGGAAAAGCCACCGAATCGCTAACCTGGTTTAATCGAGCCCTAAACCACGAACCGGATTTTTATTTGGCGCTTTACCATAAAGGCTATGCGTTGGAATTGTTGGGACAACAAGACAGTGCCCGCATTTTTTACGAGAAAGCTCTGAGCCAAGAGCCTGAACTAAAAGTTGCCCAAGCCGGTTTAGAGCGTTTGGGTTCTTAGCTTATTTCACCAAATCTGGAAATACCTTTTTGAACTTTTCCATTTTTGGACGAATAACCACGCGGCAATATCCTTGGTCCGGATTTTTAGCGTAATAATCTAAGTGCTCCGGTTCAGCCTCATAAAAGGTTTCAAATGCAGTAACTTCTGTAACAATGGGATTTGGAAAAGCCCCACTTGCATCCAGGTCTTTAATAATGGATTTGGCCAATTCGGCTTGAGCCTCTGAATGGTAAAACACGGCACTCCGGTATTGCGTGCCCACGTCTGCGCCTTGTCGATTCAAGGTGGTGGGGTCGTGGGTTTGAAAAAATACGGCCAACAAATCACGAAGCGACACCATTCCCGGATCGTACACCACCTGCACTACTTCGGCATGGCCGGTTCGGCCGCTGCACACCTCGCGATAGGCCGGATTTTTAATATGTCCACCCGAATATCCGGGTTTGGCAGATTGAACGCCCTTCATGTTCGAAAAAATAGCTTCGGTACACCAAAAGCAACCTGCTCCTAAAGTAATGGTATCCATATCTGTAATAAGATTAATTGAGGTTTGCCCGGACTCGGGCGCAGCATGAGGACCAGCCGAACAGCCCAAAAACAAGCCAAAGACGGCAGGCACAAAAAGGAAAGGCTTCATACCTGAATAACCAAAATTGAGCCTAAATGTTGCATGTGTTTGGGGCCCAATTCCGGTCCTCCCTCCTACTCCTCGTCTCAAAGGCACGGT
>CAZJFM010000016.1:0-46850 GCA_964545365.1 uncultured Candidatus Competibacteraceae bacterium
GTATTGTTGCATGTGGCGGTAGCTTGGACTATGGATGGTTTGGCGGTTTGATGGGTTATGCGGCCGGAGGAAACGGGAGGCATCTGGTCTTTACCGTTGCATGAGAGACGGAAGGCATTTCGTCTTTACATCGTCATTGAGAGGCGGAAGGCATCCCGTCTTTACCGGGTCATGAGAGACGGGAGGCATCCCGTCTTTACCGCGTCGTGCGAGACGGAAGGCATTCCGTCTTTACATCGTCATTGAGAGACGGAAGGCATTCCGTCTTTACCTTATCATTCACTATTGATCTATGACTTTTCTCATAGATGCTCTGTTTCAATATCCTTACCTTTGTTCTGTAATTTTGCAACATATGCCGATTTACCATAGTTTAGGAGAATTCCCGCAAAAAAGACATACCCAGTTCAAGAAGCCGGACGGAAGTTTGTACTACGAACAGCTGTTTGGCACCATTGGCTTTGCCGGTATGTCGAGTTTGCTCTACCACCACCATAGACCCACCCGTATTGCCTCTATGGGCGAGCCAAAACCCTTTGGCGCTCAGGTGGCAGTTAAGAACAACATGACCCCGCGTCGTTTGTTGGGCTTTAGGACCAAGCCTGCCAAGGATTATTTACAGGCACGAAACTATGTTTTGGTAAACGGGGATGTAGCCATTGCCTTAGCAGCTCCTACGGACTCCATGACCGACTATTTTTTTAAAAATGCGGACGCCGATGAACTGATTTTTGTGCACGAAGGAACCGGAACGCTGCGTACCCAAATGGGCAATATTGACTTTGAATCGGGCGACTATTTGCTTATTCCTCGCGGAATCATTCATGCCTTTACCTTTCAAGGCAGCAACAACCGACTTCTGGTAACCGAAAGCAGGCAGCCCTTGTACACTCCAAAGCGCTACCGCAATCATTTTGGACAACTTTTGGAGCATTCGCCTTTTTGCGAGCGCGATTATAAGCTGCCCGGTCAATTAGAAACCTACGATCGGTTGGGCGATTTTTTGGTCCAGGTTAAAAAGCAAGATGTATTGCACCCCATCCATTACCAAAGTCATCCCTTTGATGTGGTGGGCTGGGACGGATATAACTTCCCTTATGGATTTAGCATCCACAATTTTGAACCGATTACGGGCAGGGTACACCAACCGCCACCTGTGCATCAAACCTTTGAGTGCGACGCCTTTGTGGTTTGTTCCTTTTGCCCCAGACTTTACGATTACCACCCGGAGGCAATTCCGGCGCCCTACAATCACAGCAACATCGATAGCGATGAGGTGCTGTACTATGTGGACGGAGACTTTATGAGCCGGAACGATGTAGAAAAGGGAATGATAACTCTGCATCCTGCCGGTATTCCGCATGGACCGCAACCGGGCGCCACGGAGCGGAGCATTGGCAAGAAGGAAACCAACGAGTTGGCCGTAATGATTGACACCTTTAGGCCGCTGTATTTGACCCAACAGGCCATCGACATCGAAGACGCTGAATATTGGAAATCTTGGCAAGAGTAATTGCCTAAAATCTTTAGTTTATGGAAAGCACCCTCAATAAAACCTACAAGAAAGTAATCGAAGAAGCTGCAGATTTTTTGCCCATTCTAGGCACCGATTATGTAGAAATGTACGTAGGCAATGCCAAACAAGCCGCGCATTACTATAAAACGGCCTTTGGGTTTAAAGATTTAGCCTTTAGTGGCATGGAAACCGGCCGCAAAGATCAGGTTTCTTATGTGTTGCAGCAGGGGAAAATACGGCTGGTTCTTACGGCTCCATTGTCTCCCGAAAGTGAAATTTGGCCGCACGTGCAAACCCATGGCGATGGGGTAAAGGTTATTGCGCTTTGGGTAGACGATGCTACCAAATCGTTCAACGAAACGGTAGAAAGAGGCGCTGAACCCTATTTTGAACCAAGGGTTGAGAAAGACGAGCACGGTGAAGTGGTGCGGGCCGGCATTCGCACTTATGGCGATACGGTACACGTATTTGTAGAGAGAAAAAATTACCATGGCGTCTTTTTGCCCGGATATAAACCGCACCACTCGGGATTTGCTCCCGAAGATACTGGACTACTCTACATTGACCATATGGTGGGAAATGTGGATTGGGGCCAAATGAATACCTGGTGTAAGTTCTATGCCGAAGTAATGGGCTTTGCTCAGCTTATTTCGTTTGATGATAAGGACATCAGTACCGACTATACCGCCTTAATGTCTAAGGTTATGAGCAATGGCTCTGGGTACATAAAATTCCCCATAAACGAACCGGCCAAGGGTAAGAAAAAGTCGCAGATAGAAGAGTATATCGACTATTACCGAGGCGCCGGAGTGCAGCACATTGCCGTAGCAACCAACGATATCATACAAACGGTATCCCAACTTAGGGCTCGCGGGGTGGAATTTTTGGAGGTGCCCGACACCTACTACGACGATTTGATCGAACGGGTGGGCAGCATCGACGAAGAAATAGAAACGCTCAGAAAACTCCGGATTTTAGTCGATAGAGACGACCAGGGCTATTTGCTTCAATTGTTTACCAAGCCGGTGGTGGATAGGCCTACGGTTTTTATAGAGATTATTCAGCGGAAAGGCGCTACCAGCTTTGGGAAAGGCAATTTTAAGGCATTATTCGAAGCCATAGAGCGGGAGCAGGAGCTTCGGGGCACTTTGTGACCAGTTTCACTGGAATCACTGGAATCACGGGAATCACCGGAATCACCGGATTGAAATCCGGTGTTATGGGAGAATCCGGTGTAATGGGAGAATGGCCCCCGGGACCGAGGAGCCTGCCCCGGATTGGGCAGCCCTTGTTTCGGCCCCTGAGGCACGTGGCGCGCCAGCAAACGCTGACGAAGGGTTTGCCGAACATGGGCTGCCCAAACGGAGCAGGCCGGAGGGCCCAGAAAATACTAAAACTCCCCATGGAGAAGGGCCCAAAAAACCCTCACATCATTTAACGAAATCGGTTTTGTTTCTGGCATTCGGCCCCGTACTTTTATCCCATGAAGACGGATGTGAAACGCATTTTAGTGACCGGAGCCAATCGGGGCTTGGGTTTGGCCCTTACCGAGCAATTGTTGAGTGAGGGGCACGTGGTTTATGCCGCGGCGCGCAAGCCGGAGAGTTTTGTGGCTTTGCAGGCGAAATATCCTGAAACGCTCCTTCCGGTAGAGTTGGATATGGAACGGCCGGATAGCTTTGAGGCTTGTTTTCAAAAGGTTCTGGCTTCGGGGGCTGCTTTGGATGTGCTGGTCAACAATGCCGGCGTGCATTTGGACGGCGGAAACTGGCAAAAAAATACCACCCTAGAGGTTTCGATGGCCACGCTGCGTCAAACTTTTGAGGTGAACTTTTTTGGTTTGGTCGATTTTACCCGGCGTATGCTGCCTTTGATGAACGGTTCCTCCGATCCGCGTATTGTACTGGTTTCGAGCATTATGGGTTCCTTAACCATGCATGCAAGCGAGCCGGGTTTGGGCGATATCAAGCCTTTTGCCTACGATGCTTCCAAAACGGCGGTAAATGCGTTTCTGGTGCATTTGGCGCATGCCTTAAAAGAGGGTCCTATACGTGTGTTTGCAGCGCATCCGGGTTGGGTAGCTACGGATATGGGTACCGAGCGGGCGCCGCTTTCGCCGCAAGAAGGCATAGCCACCTTATATAAGTTGGCCGTGGCGGAGGAGCTTCCACCGCACGGAGCATTTGTGCATTTGGAAAAGGAGCTTCCCTGGTAAGAGGTCTTGATTTCCTCCTGAATTAGTTGGTGTTAAGGGATGAGCAATCTTTCCCTGTGGCTGCTGTTGCCATGCTGACCGATTAAGAAGTAAATTCCCGAGGGTGCACCTTCTATCCGCAATTGCATGTAAGGCGACAAACGGAAAGGAACTTCTCTTCCTGCTACATCCAATACCTGCCATGTCCAATCTGTGAATGCTCCGGATTGTGGGAGTTGAAAAACGCCATCTTTAGAGGGGTTAGGATATGCCACTGCCGAAGCAGAACTGCTCCAAGTGGCGGTGCTTAGAATATTATTTATGGTGAAATCGGCATTGGAAATGTCGTAAAAGATATTGCCAATGCTTTCCACCATTACTCTAGCTTGTGAAATTAAGGCAGGCTCTCCCGGCAAGGGGTTTAACACGAAACTCTCGCTCCCGTCGTTTGGGGTGGAGCTTAGTAAGGTGTGTGGGTAGGTGAACCCACCGTCGGTGGACAATCGAATCCGCACATCGCTGCAGTTTACCGGGCTGTTTTGGGTATTGGCTACGTCCCAATCAACGGTTACCGTTGTTCCCGCATTCCAAACGGCTAAGACGGTATTGGGGTTGTTGACCTTAAACGGGCCCGCCTGGTCGGTGCTGTTGTAAGCAACCTGGTCGTAACTAACCCCTCCCAAGTTGTCCCGGACAGTTACCCGAAAGGTCATATTTCTACTGTAGGTCGGCAGTTTTTCTAAGTTAGAGTTCACGTTATTCACCACAAAATTCAACCGTGGAAACCAGCGAATGTGCTCTGTGACCGGGGGTAGAGAAACAAATAGCGGAGGAGTGCCCGAACTGGGGCTTTGATTTATAGGTACCGACGGACCACGGTTGTAATGTTCCCAGCAATAGCTGATGGGGTCGCCATCGGAATCGCTCCCTGCCGCTTCCAGTTTAAAGGGGGTTTCGATAGGAAAGGTGGTAGAAGTGGTACTTGCGGCCACAACCACAGGCGGCGTATTGTTGGTAGCAGAGCTTGCGGCACAACTGCCTCCGGTGCCTTGCAAAAAGTTGAGCATGGTTTGGTAATTCCGAACATGAAAATAATCGTCGGAATTGTTGGCAATATTGTCTGAAGAGCATAATCCGGCATAAGCCATTATGGTGCTTCCGCTGCCCGGTTCGTAGGCGTTGTTTCCGGACCGATTGCCGTTGCAACCTCCCAGGCTCGAATTAAAGGTATGGCTGCCGTTGAATTGGTGTCCCATTTCGTGGGCTACATAGTCTACATAAAAGGGGTCGCCAATGGGATTTCCCAGGCCGGTTACCCCTTCGGCTTTATCGTTGGTGCATACCGAGGCCAAATTGGCAATGCCTCCGCCTCCGGTGCTAAACACATGCCCAAGGTCGTAGTTGTTGGAACCTATGATTTGGTCTACGGTACTTTGGTTTTCCCCCAACATGCTAAACCCATCGTTGTTGCTGTAAGGGTCGTTGCCGGCATCAAAAAAGATGAGCTGGTCGTTGTTGGGAATCAAAATCATTTCTACGGCCAATTCACGGGCATAAATTCCATTTACCCGATTCATGGCCGTGTTCATGGCCGATAAAACGCTAGTGGTGGTGCCGCCATGATAATTGGCGTATTCTCCGGTGCAGGCCAAAGCCAGTCGGTAGGTCCGTAGTGTGGTGCCATTGGGGTTCAGGCTTTCGTTCATTGAATCCTCTTCCCAAGCCGCTGCTTCTTCTTCTGTAAAGCAGTAAAACTCGTGAGGATTGCTGCTGCTTGCCTTGGTGTAGCAAAGGTACCTTTGGCTGTCGCCCTGCGTTACCGGGTCTATGTACCAGCTGCCATCGGGACCCAAAACTTGCACATGCAGGCCTTGGCTGCCCAAATCCAAACGGACGCTGGCTTTGCCTGCCCGCCCTTTCCAGGCGCCAATGCCGGGGTACTTTTTCGCCAGTTCCGGCGCCATAACGTCGTGCCGCTCCAGCACCATGTGCGTTGACCGGCCCTCCGGGTTCGGCAATGCTATCGCTTGCCCTTTGTCCAGAAGTGCTCTAAGCTCTTGAACATCCAAGAAAAACCCTACGGCTTGTTGGGGTTGCAAGGGGTGCAAAGACTTCCAAATGTTTAAGCTGTCAGCGTTCACCAAACGCAGGCTTTGTGGACTTTGCGCTAAAAGTTGTGGCAATGTGGCCAAAAGGACAAAAAGAACAGAAAAGCGAATACTCCTCATATCAGCGGTTTTGTTGTGTGCGGTTTAGGTATTGTTGAATGTATTTTCCTAAAATATCGAATTCTAGATTTACAGCTTCGCCCGTTTTGAGCCGTTTGAAACCTGTATGTTCCCAAGTGTAAGGAATCACCACCACCGAAAAGCGGTCTTTTTCGCTGTCTACAACGGTTAAGCTCACCCCATCCACGCAGATAGATCCTTTCTCCACCGTCATTCCGGCTTCGGGAGCATGACGCACCCACACTTTATGGCTGCCGTCCAAGGCCTCAATTTTTTCCACCTTTCCTTTGGTGTCCACATGTCCTTGCACAATATGACCGTCCAATCGACCTCCGGCCGGCATGCAGCGCTCCAAATTCACCCAATCGCCCTCCGACAAAAGCCCCAAATTGCTGCGGTCAAGCGTTTCCTGAACCGCAGTAACCCGGTAAACATCGCCACCGACCAGTTCATCCACCGTTAAACACACGCCCCGGTGGGCAAGACTTTGATCCAGATGCAGTTCACCGGTCTTCTCCCAAGAAAAATAAAAATGCACATTGGTACCAGACTTGCTCCTACGCTCCAGACGTGCCTGTCCTTCCACAATACCTGTAAACATGGCTTCAATTTACTACAATTGAAACAGCCCAAGCGGCTTTGGGTTTATTTTCTTTGGCCCTTTTGGGTTTTTTGGGCCCCGGTTCCAATAAAGTTTTATGCATCTTCTCCGGCCAAAAGCCTGCTGCTTCCCTTAGGCCGCCTAGGGCAGGGCAAGTCCTGCGGGGTCCCCCAACAAATTGGGGGCCTCCTCGGCCGGCCCTGCCCAAGGCGCCCCTGCAGGAGAGCATTCGGCCGGGCCGGGGGGCCATTCTTTAAAAAATCTCCAACAAAAAAAGCCGCCCATGGGGCGGCTTTCTTCGAGTGCTTAATGCATTTATTAGTGCTGAACCATCAGACGGGTACCGATTTGCATGTCACCGGCAACCAAACGAACTTGATACATGCCATTGGCCAATCCTTGAACAGGAATTTGTACGTCTTGTACACCTGCAAAGGTCTGACTTGCCTGGCTGTATACCACGGCACCAAGCATGTTCACTACTTCCACACGCGCTTCAAATGGTGCATCTGCGGCTACACGTAGGGTGCTTTGATCGGTAGCTGGATTAGGGAAGATTTGCAAGCCTTGCTCTAAACCGTAAACTTCTTCAAAGCCGGTGTTGTCTTTTTCTCCCAAGAAGATATTATCAATATACAACATATCTCCAAAATCCGAAGTCCCTTTAAATCGGAGCAATACATCACTCAACCCTCCGGCGTTGGGTAGGTCGCTGCGTTCGTTTCTCCATTGGGTATCTGTAGGCACAAACGACTGGCTGTTACTGCCAAGTGGTGGAGCCGTAGCTAAAGCTGTGCCGGCTTTGTTGTAAACGGAGGTCCAAGTAGAGCCGCAATCGGTAGAATAGTGTACTTCCAGACGATCTTGTTCGGGGCTAGCTGCCGTATAATAGGTATGAGCTACGTCAAATACCAATTCGGCATTGGTTACAGTGCTCAAGTCAAACCGCTTGCTGTACATATAGGCAACGGTACCGGAGCTCATATTCCAAAAACGGCAACGCACGCTGCGGCTAGAGTTGGTGGCGCCTGCACCATTTACCCAACCCCATCCAATGGGAGCACCCAAATTATCAATGATATAATTTGCAGGGAAAGAGCTGGCCTCGAACCCTTCAGGCTGAGCTGCAACAGAAGGTGCTCCTGAAATACTGAAATTGGTACTTGAGGTTCCAACGGCTAAGGCGCTACCTGAGTTGTTGATGTTGGCCAACCAAACATTTAAGCTATGGTTTCCACCACTTATACCGGAAATGGCAGGAATGTTTACATTGTCGGTAGCTCCTGTAGCTAAGTTTCCGGTCCATGGGAAACTCATAGGCGTACCATTATCGACTTGGTAATAAATATCAGCAGAGGTCATGGTATTGTCGCCTAGGTTTTCGATGGTGGCAGTCGCATTGTTCAAATCGCCTTGGCAATCGATGCCTGTAAGGCCTGAACTTACCGTGTTCACTTTTCCGTAGTTGCTAACAGGCAAGGGCTGTGAAATACCGGCTTGGTATACCTCTTTGGTATTGTTGTTTTGAACAAATACCAAAATAGCCACTTCGGTTAAGTCATATACGTACGAAGGAATGGCCACATCAAAATTCCAGCTCTGGTTTTGGGTGTTGGTCCAAGCAGAGGCTATGGTGGTGCCGTTTCCATCGGGGTACATTTTGCGCATTACGCTTTCAAAAGAAGTTTCACCGTTTGAACCCGGAGGCGCAGTGAAATTGATTTCTTTCTCTACCAACAACACATGCAATTTCATGGTTTCGTTACCAATATCTAAGGCTTGAGAGGCCGTTAAATCAATAGTAATGTATGCGCTGTCCAAACCGGCAGTCAAACTGTGGCTCACCTGTAAGTCAAAAGGAGAATCTACCGCATAACGGTTGTCTATGGTGGTTTGGTTTAAGTTGGCAAGTGCACCGGTGTAGGAACCGCCGGTAAATGGAGTACCGTCCAAACACCCCCAGGGCACACCATTCACTTGGTAGTAACTTACGCGAGAAGCTACATCGGTTGGGTTTTGAGCATTCATTGGGTCTGTGCCGGGCCAGTTGGTTTGGTACTTCACCTTAACCACTTTGGTGGTATTGTTCCCCAACAAAGTATTGTAACCGGGATTTTGTGCAGCGCATGGAGGGCAGCTTGCATTCGAGAAGGCTTCTGAAAGAACGAGCCTTTGGCTTTGCCCATGCACGATTCCTGCGAAGGCTAGAGCAATTCCTGTGATGTAGACAGATTTCATGTTCAAAGGATTTATCTTTTTGTTAAGTCAATTTTACAACAATTCGTTTAGAATCCCGCAAAATCTTACACGGAATTTCAAGTTTATTAAATTTCAGGTCCCTTTTTGGGGATTCTTACTGCCTCTTTGCGCTGCTTTAAGATTGTCTTATCTTTGAATTCCTTAATTTTCAACGGACATACAGCACCGATGACAGAGAACAAAGAGCAATTGCTAAACTCCTCGCCTGAAGTTGCTTCTGAAGCAGCTGCAGAAAACAGCGCACGGATAACCGAACATGCCACCGAAACGGTTCAGGAACAAAGTGAAGTAACCGTGCACGAAGAAGCGGTCAAGGCAACCGAAGCTATCCCACAAAACGAGAACTCCAATGCCAGTGAAGTCACTCAGGAAGAAGAGGTAGAAGCCGATGAGGAAGTAGTAGAGGAGGACGAAGAAGTAGATTTTCAAGATGCCCCCGGGGAAATCCTCTTTAGCTGGCTAAGAGAATCTATAGAAGACGATAAGGTTTGGGAAAGACGTCGGTCCATTCAACAAGTCCGTAATCGGGTAAACGAACTGTTCGATGAGGCCAAAAATGCCCAACTGCAAGAGTTCCTAAAGCAAGATGGGGTAACCGAAGAAGATTTTCAGTTTCAGCCCTCCGATTTGCTTAAAAAGCTAAGGGAGCTCACTAAAAAGTTTCTGGATAAACGCCAAGAACTGCGCAAAAACTTGGAAAAATCGCTTAATGCCAATTTGTTGGCTAAAAGGGATATCCTTGATGAGATGCGCAGAATCATGACCGACGAAACCGATATTCCAAAAGCTGCTCAAGCTTTTCGGGAAGCCATAAAGCGGTGGAGAGAAGTTGGCCCCATTCCCAAACAAGCTGCCGACGAAATCTACAGCAGCTACCGCCACTTCAATCAGCAGTTCCACGAAATGCTTAAGGTCAATCGGGAATTGCACGAAATGGACATCAAGAAGTCCCTTGAAACCCGAGAAGGACTCATTAAACAAGCCGAGGACCTGCTCCAGGTAGAATCCATTCGCCGCAGCTTGGAACTTTTAATCCCTATTCGAAAGGAATGGAGAGAAGCCGGTTATTTACCCGATGATGTGGACCAACAGCTGTTTGAACGGTTTAAGGCCGCCTGCGATGCACTATATGCCCGCCGCGATGCCCACCGCAAAGAACAGGACCTAAAGCGTCAAGCCAATTTGGAAATCAAAACCCAACTTTGTGCCGAAGTAGAAGCCTTGGCCGAAGGTAGCTACGATTCCATGAAGGATTGGAAAGCCGAAGAGCCACGTATGCTCGACATCGAAAACCGCTGGAGAAGTACCGGACCCGTGCCCAAGGCTCAATCCGATGAGGTTTGGGACCGCTTCCGAAAGGCTAAAAGGCAGTTTCATAAGCACCGCTACGAGCTTATGAAGGAGAAATCCAACGAGCTTAGCGAGAATCTCAAGCAAAAAATGGCTTTAATTGAACAAGCCGAAGCCTTAAAAGACAGCACCGATTGGAAAGAAACCACAGCCAAACTCATTAAGCTTCAAAAGGAGTGGAAAGCCATTGGCCCCGTGCAACGCAAAAAATCCGAAGCGGTTTGGGAGCGGTTCCGGGCAGCTTGCGACCATTTCTTCCAAGCAAAAGATGCTTGGTTTGGTGGTAAAGACAACCGCGAAAAGGAAAACCTAGAAGCCAAGCAAGCGCTTATTGAGCAACTGAAATCTCAAGAAAAACCCGAATCGGAAGAGGCAGGAAAGCAAGTTTTGCAAGATTTGCAAAAGGCCTGGGACGAAATCGGATTTGTGCCGGCAAAAAACAAGCGCGAAATAGAACAGGAGTGGGATGCCGCCCGAAAAGAATTTTTAGCCGCCATGGGACTTGATCCCGCCCAACTTCGAAAGGCAGAATATTCCGATAAACTGGAACGGCTAGCTTCCGGAGATAATCCCGAAGGAGCCCTTACAGACGAAAGATCTTTCCTCGGAAACCGGGTTCGCAAACTCGAAGAAGAGCTGGCGCAAGTAGAAAATAATTTAGGCTTCTTCAATATTTCCAAAGGAAACGAAGGTCTTCAAAAGCAATTCGACAAGAAAATCGAGCGCCTGAAACGCGAAATTTCCATCTGGCAGGACCGCCGCTTGCAGTTGAAGCACTTTATGAAGCAAAAGGGCTTGTAACTTACGGGGCTTTGCTTTTGGGGTTTGGCTGTTGGCTGTTGGGTGTTGGGTGTTGGGTGTTGGGTATTGGGGTTTGGCTTTTGGCTTTTGGGTTTTGGGTTTAGCTCTTTGCATGTCGCCTTTTCCGAACTAATTATGGATGATGAATGGTAAATGAGGAGGTGCCCCCCGGTCTCCAAATACCACACTCAAAAAGGGAGATTCCTCCGCCCAGTAGGCCAAATGTTTTTTCGACTCCCTTACCCAAAAACCGCACCGTAATGCCCACGGCCGCACCTATTCCAATAACCATGAAGCCAATCTAAAAACCGGTAATTACAGGGATTATTCCCCAGAGAATTGCCGCCAAAAGACCGACAGATAAACCTGCCAAAGCTGCCTTGGGTAGATGCTGTTCCTGCCGGAGCTCTTCCCATGCTTCTGTACTTAAAAGATGCTTTAAATCTATGGCTTTGCCGGCGGTTTCTTCATCCTCATCGTCCCTTAAGGTGGTTTCATCCAAATTAAAATCCGGACATTCTGAGACTGTTGATGCGTTGCGTTTTCAAGGCAAATTAAGGCGCAGGCAAATAGAAAGGCCGCAGTTTACTAGTTGTAAATGAGGACCTTGATATTTGACTGCAACGCAGACCCTGACGTTCCTGTCAGGGCAGGATTGCCGCCAGAATAGCGTCGCATCAACAGTCTCATTCTTTTACAAAAGCAGGTTTTTGGTTGGTAAGCCCACATACCAAACCAAGCTCGGCAGTCATTTTTCGGTTTTGGCACCGATCGCAAAAGAGTATACGTTCTTCTGGAGTCATGGAGGTTGGGGTTGGAAAAATAAGAGCTACAATACCAAGGGTTAAGAGTTCGTGCGTTTAAGCGTTGTTTTTACACTTCAAATACAGCAAATAAAACGTTTAGGTATAGCTTCTTGACACCCAAGGTGCTGTGTTCCCCGGAATTTTCTAGTTTCCGGTAGAGCGTTCTTTCGCTTCGGGCAAATGCGCCAATTGAACTACATACAGTGGTCTGCCTTGCAAATTCCTATGCATTCTGCTCAGGTATTGACCAATAACGCCAATCGCCAACAATTGCACGCCACCCAAAAAAGTTAGGGTTATCATAAGGGATGTCCAGCCTGTAATGGTGCGCTCCCAAATAAAATGAGCCAACAGCGCATAAGCAATTAACCCTCCGGAAATGGCCGAAATGCCAAAGCCAAGCCTGCTAACCCAAAGCAATGGCTTGTCCGAAAATCCGGTAATGCCGTCTAAGGCAAAGCGAAGCATTTTCTTCAGAGGATAGTGGCTCTTGCCATGCATTCTGGAATCACGGTCAAACAATACTTCTGCAGAACGAAAGCCCATCCAGGCGATTTGGCCGCGGAGGAATTTGCTTTGCTCGGGCATTGCTTTCAAATACGCAACCACTTTTTGGTCAATCAATCGGAAATCTCCGGTATCAAGAGGGATGTCTACTTCGGTAAGTTTTTTTAGCAACCGGTAAAAGAGCTTGGCCGTGGTCTTTTTGAACCAGGTTTCTCCCTCGCGGCTTCTTCTCCGTGCATAAACCACCTCATAGCCTTCCGAATAGGTGGCATGTAATTCCGGAATAAGTTCCGGAGGATCTTGCAAATCACCGTCCATAATTACCACCGCCTTTCCCCGGACATTGTCCAAACCGGCCATTACGGCAATCTGATGTCCAAAATTTCTGCTGAACATCAAGAAATAGGTATTTGGGTCTTGAGCTGCCAATTGCCTCAAAACCGAGGCGGAACCATCTTTGCTCCCATCGTTCACAAACCACAACTCATAGCTGATGCCCATGCCCTTTAACGCAGCAGTTAGGCGCTTGTGAAGTTCGGGAAGGTTTAGCTCTTCTTCATAAATTGGTACAACTACGGATAGGTCGGGTAGGTTCATGGATTTTTGGGTTTAAGGACCAACAACTCCCAAACGCCTTTAGCCAGGGGCCTAGTTTGGGTATGAAACTCCTGAGTTAGGGTTGTATAAAGTTTGGGCTGGCCCACCCAAATCAACATGCCCGGCTTCACTTCTGATAAATGACAAAAGTCAACCCTTTGTCCTTGCCTTTGGGCTCTTTGGATGTAGGGGAACAGGTGCGCTGCATATCCGTCCCATACAATTCGGACATCCTGAATGGGTTTTCCTTGCTTCCATTGCTGTTTTAAATAGTAACTCAGCGGGTAAAAGTCGGCGTAAAGCGGCAATTCCTTTGGAAAGTATTGCTTGGCGGCTATTTTGCTGTAGGGAACAATGAGCAATAAAAAAATCACACAGCCCCCAAGCACTTCTCTTGAGTATTTAAGGCCCGTTTTTTTTATCTCGGAGATGAGCCTTGCAAACCAATCTATGGAAAGCCCAAATACCAAAGCCAACAACGGGTAGACAGGCATATCGTAGGAAGGAATTTTGGTACCTGCAGTGCTTATGATTAAAAAGATACAAAGCAACTGCCACGCTGCGAGGCGAGCCAACTGCCTGCGCTTTTTGGATTTGGCGCTTAAGGCAATGGCCAAAGCCGGTAAAACCAACCAATACCAATAAGCCCAGCGCCCATTAAACCAATGCTCTAAATAGTAGCCAAAACCTCCCGTATGACCTTCTAGCGACTCTCCATAGCGCCCCCCTATTTCGTTATAGAACATGGCTTCCAAATAGCCGGGCATGCTTAGTCCGGCAAACAGGTAATAGAGCAAAGGAATGCCCGGGAAAAGCAGCAGGGCTTGATAGAATGCCGAACTGCTTAGCAGCAGCTTAATCTTTTTGTGTTGCCAAAGAAACAGAAACAGTCCGGGTCCCGCAAAGAGAGCCACCACTCCTTTGGTCATAGCAGCTAAACCAAAAAACAAAAAGCCCAACAGCAGATAAGGTGCCCTAGACTTTAAGTGCCAAAGAAACACCAGCAAGATTCCTCCGGTCAAAAAGAAGGTCAAGAGCGCGTCAAAGTCGCCGGTACGGGTGCCGTGGTGCCCAACATAACCTTGAAAGGTAATGAGGCATATTCCGGAAATAAAGCCAACCAAAGGTCGATTCAGTGCACGAATAGAAAACCAAAACAACAAAAGAACAGTACCTAAACCGGCCAGAGCTGAGGGCAGGCGAACGGCCAATTCGCCCGGTCCAAATACATGCATAAAGCCGGCCTGAAGCCATATGAGCAAGGGCGGCTTGGTGTTCCAAAAATCCGGAGCTCCCTGAAACCATAGGGTGAGGCTGAAACCATTTTGGTACATTTCCATGGCATTCAGGGTATTCCTCGACTCATCCCAAAGCCGGATCGGCCAATATTCCAAATGCCCAAAAAGCGGCCAATAACTGGCAAGGGCTAGGGTGATTCCCAATCCCAAAATCGATAGATTTTGAGTTTTATTCATTGCCATAAAAGTATACAAAAAGCAGGCATTTTCATCCTTGCTTAGCCCTCTGGTTGCAATCCTAACATTTCTAAATGTTAAATAGCGAAAAGCTTCAAGGTTTTATCCACACCTTCCTAGGTGGAATGGCCAATGGAATCCCTTCCGCATCGAAACGCTTCTTGATACGCTGGTTCATGTCCATTTCCAAATCCCAAGCTTTAAGGGAGTTCTCAGCCCATAAATAGGTGCGGATTACGGCACCGTCCAAGGACAAATAGCGGACAATAACCTCTACCATTGGAATCCCTTCTTCCTTTTGCGCCTCGGTTCTCGGGTCCAAATACAAGGGATGTTTAGCCGTTTCTTCAGTCAAAATGGCCAATACTTTGTCTAAATCGACCTCAAAAGGTACGGTGACATGGAAAAACCGAATCACTTTTTGGTCCGCAATATCTCGGTTTACAATAATTTGAGTCGAAATCACCGAATTTGGAATAATAACCCGTTTGTTTTCGAAGTTTTGAATAACGGTATGGCGCAAGGTAATGTCTTCTACCACTCCCATATACGCGTCTTGACGATCTACCTCAATAATATCGCCAATTCGAAATGGCTTAAACACCACGATCATAATGCCGTTCATAATATTGGAAAAGGCCGTTTGGCTGGCAAAACCAATAATCGCTGCCAAAATACCCGCCCCTGCAAATAGAGTGACCGCCAATTGCCTAAAACTGGGAATGGCATAAATGATGTTTAAAAAGGCTATAACCAAGATGAGGAAACTCACCCCATTTTTCAAAAAGTTGTAGGCGGTAGGGTCTACATTGATGCGCGCCGACTCTCTTTTGAAATAACGGTTTAGGGCAAAACGTACCATTTTGTTGAGCACAAAGGCCCCAACAACAATAACGGCAATTTTAAGTGGGACTTCGTATTCCGCCCACCAAGCGATGTTTCTACCGCTTTCTTCCATAGGCTTAAGGGCAAATGCGGGTTATGGTAACCGAACCATGCCCGGTGTTAACTCCTGCTTGGTTGTTTTGATTGCTACCGTTGTTAAAACTTCCTGCCCCATAAGAAGGATAGCTGCTGTTGTACATATTGGTATCTACGCTGCTGCCTCCGCTGTATCCGCCGCCGCCGCCGCCTTCCCATCGGGTGGCTCCGCCACCCCCAAAGCCGCCATGCCCAGGTTTGCCATGCGCTTGTCCACCTGCCCCACCGTTAAGGAAAGACAAGCCTCCATCGGCATCGTTGGTGGCGTAGTTACCTCCGTTGCCGAAGAACCCACCACCGCCACCTCCACGGCCATGGCTGCCGCTTTGGCTTTCAGACAATCCACCGCCGGTGCCGTTGTTGGAGGTGCGGGCATCCGGACCATTGGTTTGCCAACTTTCCCAACTGGTTCCATTGCCTCCTCCGGCTACAATTAAGGCCTGATTGGCATTGGTTACCACAAAGCTGCCTCCACCTCCACCTCCGGCGTAAGTTGAACTGCTTATGGGATTTCCTTGGCTTCCTTGTTGACCAACCAAAATTTTGATTACACTACCCCCGGTAAGATTAAAAGTACCCTGCATGCTCGCGCCCCTTCCAGGGTTGTGGGGAGCTCCTTGGTAGCCGCCGCCGCCTGCACCAACCGCAGTAATGGTGTAATTGCCGGTGGCCGGAACGGTCCATTCTTGAATTCCATTAACCACATTCACAACCCCCGTGCCGTAGCTGCTGTTGCACTGGGCTTGGGATGGACCAAAACGTCCGGAATTCCCGCACGTAGTGAAGCTCCAGGTGGTCGGTTGGCAATTGGTTACGGTTACTAAAGAATCGTTGGTCGATACACAACCATCCGCATCCGTGACGGTTAGGTTTACCTGAAAACTACCTGTATTGCTCCAGGATACCTGTGGGGACTGACTTACAGAACTGGCCGGTGTGCCGCTTTGAAAGGTCCATGCATAGCTTGCTCCGCTTGCGTTTGCACTAAAGGTGCTGTTGTTGTTCACCAAAGGTGGATTTGGGCTTATAGTAAAGGTGGAGTCCGGATTGCTGACATCAACCAAAAATCCAAAAGGCGAGGAGCTGCCGCAGGTGTTGCTGGCAACTACGGTAGCATTGCGGTTGCCAGGAACGGTAGAAAACCAAACCAAGACCGAATCGGTGCCTTGGCCGCTCAAAATACTATCGCCGGAGCCGAATTGCCACTGGTAGACGGAGGCTCCTTGCACCAAAGGCGTGGTGAACAATACGGCCGAATCGCCCTCGCACACATGGGCCGGACCGGCCACCTGACCAGGTGCCGGAGGAGGGACGGAGCAGTCGCATTCCAAAGCTTTCCAAGACCCGGAAGGGAACCAAGCTTCGATGCACTGACTGGTGGTATTGTAAATTTGCAATCCTGTAGCCGGATTAGCAATGGCGTTGCGTTGCTGCAAGCTTAATCGGGGCAACAAAAACCCTCCGGTAGTGGATTGGACATCCAAAGTGGCGGAAGGATCCGGTGGGGTGTTGGACCCTATGGTAACCCCTTGGCTAAAAACAGAGGTATACAAGAGCGAAAAAAAGGCAACAAACAAAAGCGTTTTCATGGGCTTGGCTTAAGTTTCAAAGATAGCTATTCCCATGTCCCTGTAAAGGTGTTGGGGAGGCTTTTTTTTGCCTTGAAAACACAACGCATTAAATTCTTCGAAGAGCAGCAGGGAGGGCAGGGTGAGGCGCCCAAAAGAAAACCCCATCATGCCCCAACAAAAAGGCGCCTTTGGCTTAGAATTTGATTTCTATGCTGCCCACACCAACATTTTTCTTTTTCCTGTAGCCGAAGAAAAAAATGTCGTCGTCGGCCTGATACATGTTGAACGGGCTAACATGTACCTTTTTTTGTTGGTTATTTATCAAGGTGAATTTATTCAAGTTACCATCCGGTTTTAGCAGAATAGCCGATACCTTTCCTTTGTGAAAAATACCTCCGGTTTTGATTTTTTTCATAGGAAAATCGATGTCACTTGGGGCTGCCGAATGCTCATCAATGACAAGCAATGGACCCTGGGAACACTCAAAGTAGTTGTAGTCCCCCTCCGGAAGGTGCACTTGTCCATATTTTGAAATGCTTCGGGTCCAAACGGCTTCCCGATCAGCATTTAAGAAAATCACGATCAGCCGGCCGTTGTGGTAGTTTGTATAGCATTGTTCTTTGTTGCAATGGACGGTTTCCCATTGTTCTTCGCCAATGACGTATGCGGAACCGTCTGGGTTTTCAATGATTCGGGTTACCGGAATTTTAGGCGATCGAATGTTGGAGACTCGCCTCATGGCCCCCTCCAATTTATTCTTTTTTCCTTTGGTGCGGCTCGTTTCGGCTTCTTCTTCTTCTGCTTGGCCTTCTTCTCCTTCCATTTCACTCATGGAAATGCTGGAAAAGCTTCGGGTGGTTTGGTCGGTAATTTCAAAAGTTTCCGGGTCGAGCGTGGCAAACCAAAGACCATCGAAGGAACGCTTTTTGTCCCCGTAGATTCCTGCCAGGGCCAATTCTCCTTGAAATTCAATTAGTTTAATGGAGCCTAAATACTTGTCTCCAAAATCATAGCTTATTTTTTCCGGTTTTTTTAGTCCTGGCCGAAAACGTATGATTTGGTAAGGCCAGGTAGAGGTCAAACTTTTCTTTTCGCCCTTTTTTCTGTTGAACACCCGGGCTACGATAACGTAATCGCCTGTTTTGGAAATGTATCTATCTTCTACGGAAATTGCTTTGGCCAGTTTTTTGGCCCGGTATTCATTTTTTTGGACAATTTTCAAGTCTTTATCGAGGATGGTAAAATCCCTCAATCCCTTTTCGCCCAACCAACGGTCCATCTCAAATTCGATGACCATATGGTCGTTTTCCACTTTAATTTCGCGCCTTGGGCTATACTTAAAGATACTAACGTAATAAAGGCCATGCAAATCAACGGAGGTGAGCAATAGTGGGGGTTCCACATTCATCGTACTGTCGATAAAAATACCTACTGCACCATAATCTTTGGTTGGGCCATGGCCAAAGGAAATCATGAGTAAGCCGTTTTGCCATTCGTGAAACTCTTTTGCTGCTCTTGCTACGGCGTAGTAATGCCACATCCTTATTTTAAACCCATCGACCCTCAATTTTTTTTGGTCGGTAAGGATGAGTTCTTCGCCTGTAGGTTTAAAGTTTTTTATTTTATGTGGAAGGGCCATCAAGGTTTTCCTTTTCTGATGCCAAACCACGCCATAGGCAAGTTCATCGTTGGCATAGTCTACGCTGCCGACTACCGGCGCGTTTTTTTTCGGTTTTTTGGCAGGGAACATGCGCACTTTAACGCGCTGGCTGTAGCCGTCCAAACAACCCAAGGTCATTAAAAAAACGAAAAACAAAACTAAATTCCTGCGGATGGTCTGATGCTTTTTCATAGTTCAGTGATTGGAAACAAATATAACTTAAAAAAAAATAACAACCTTTAATTTATACCGAAGCCCTTTCAGGTTGAAAAACGGGCAATTAATTAAAGGAAAAAGGTTTAAAGAAGATAGAATTCGGCCTTTAGCCTTTATTCCCAATTCTTCACGATTCTGCAATCCCTCATAATTAATGTTTCGGTCGGTTTTCTTTCCGAATTCCATGCAAAGTGGCACCATATTTAAAGGTTGTCCTAATAAAGAAACAGCTTCTTAAATGTTTCACAGTGCCCTATGCCGGTTCTTTCGGTTCAATGCGGAGCAGCAACAAAAAAATTAGCCCCCCCTCCAACCGCAAAACACCAAAGAATCCCGCGCCCCTGACCGAGCGGATACCCCACAGGTGGGCGGGCCGCCGGGCTTAGGACACGGAGGCGACCCTAGAAGCCCCCGTAGGCCTTAGCCCGGCGTGACCGGCCACCGAGGAGTAGCAGGAAGGGCAGGATAAGGCGCCCAAAAGTGACCCATATCACCAAACCTTAAAAAGAAGCTGACGACCTTTGTTTCACAATTATTCAATTATGCAACGTTTGTCGTCTTGGAAATTTGCCCTTTTGTTGACCGGTTTGGGAGCCGCCGCCGGCTATGCTTACTACTATTTTGTGGGCTGTAGCAATGGCTGTACCATAACTTCCAACCCCTTGTACAGCAGTTTGTACGGTTCGGCTTTTGGCTTTTTGTCCTGGCAGTCGTTGCGGAAACCCCAAAACAAAAAGAAAATGATGATTCAAGAGTATCTCCAGAAACATGCCCTGATTGTGGATGTGCGCAGCGAAGGTGAATATGCCATGGGCCATGTGGAAGGGTCGCAAAATTTGCCTCTGCAGCAATTGCCCAATCGTCTGAGCGAACTACAAAAGCTCAACAAACCCATTATTTTTTGCTGTGCCTCCGGCAATCGCTCCGGTCAGGCTACCGACTTTGCCAAGCAACAAGGCCTCGACTGCATCAATGGAGGTGGATGGGCGTCTTTAAATAAGGTGGTTTTGCAACAGGCCTAAGCGGCGTTAAGCACCTTTAAATCCCCTTAAAAGCTCTTAAAGGCCCGGGTTTTGCGCTCGGGCTTTCTTATATTTAATACAAACATCAGTTTATGAAAAACACCATTGGATTAGATAAAAGCAAATCGGAACTTTTGGCCCAAAAACTCAACTTGTTGTTGGCCAATTATCAAATGTTCTACATCAATGCCCGTGGCTTTCACTGGAACATAAAGGGCGAAAAGTTTTTTGAGTTGCATGTGAAATTCGAAGAGCTGTACAACGATGCGGTGCTTAAAATTGATGCGATTGCCGAACGGGTGCTCACTTTGGGCCATACGCCCATGCATACCTATGAGGATTACCTGGCAAAATCTACCATTAAGCCGGCAAAAGAGGTAAGCGATGGCCGCGCATGTGTGGAACATATTGTTTCCGGGTTCCAAACCTTGCTCGAAATCGAACGCGAAATTTTAGCTTTGTCCGACGAAGCCGGCGATGAGGGCACCAATGCCCAAATGTCGGATTACATTACCGAGCAAGAAAAAACCGTATGGATGTACAACGCATTTCTAAGTTGATGGCCAAGCGCTTGGGCTTTGCCTTTTTGGCCGCTCTTTTATTTATGGCGTGCGGAGGAGGTTCTTCCGCACAAACGGGGCAATGGCCCAAACAGGCCGATCCGCAAACCTTTCAGAAGCTCATGCAAGAGCATCCGGAAGCCGTAGTGCTGGACGTGCGCACGCCCGGTGAAACCGCCAAAGGGATGATTGCGGGCGCCCAAGCCATGGATTTCAACTCCCCGGATTTTAAGCAGCAAGCCGCTTCTTTGCCCAAAGACAAGCCCGTATTGGTCTATTGCCTTTCGGGTGGCCGGAGTAGGGCTGCGGCCGATTATTTGAGGCGTCAAGGCTACGCTGAGGTAACCGAGTTGCAGGGCGGAATTTTGCAATGGAAGGCCGCAAACCTGGCCTTGGAATCTTCCCCCAATACCCCTGTGCAGCAGGCCATGACTTTGGAAGCGTTTGAATCGCGTGTGCAGTCTGAATCGTATGTGTTGGTGGATTTTCAGGCCAAATGGTGCAAGCCTTGCCAAATGATGAAGCCCGACATTCAGCGTTTGCTTAGTGAGCAATCGGAGTTGCGCTTAATTGATGTAGATGTGGACGCTTCCCCTGCCATAGCAGATGCCTACCAAGTGCAAGCACTTCCTACCTTGCATTGGTACAAAGAGGGCAAGCTCATTAACAGCACCTTAGGCCTGCAAAGCTTTGATGAATTGAAGGGGCTTTGGGAGGCGCTTAAGAAAAATTAGACGCTGTTTAAGAGCTAAACCCTGCTTACTTTGTATCTTGCTCATACATTAAATGGATGCTATGAAAGGATACGTACTATTTGGAGCCGCAATGGCCCTTGCTTGCACAAGTCAAGCGCAAACCAAAACCATTGCCTATCAGGAACTACCACCGGCAGGTTCCAATATGTTTTTTGCCGCTGAAATGGATCAGGATACGATTCGGGTAACCTTTGCAGGCACCGATGACCGTTGGATTGCCCTTGGCTTAGGCAACGGCATGGCCCCTACCGATGTATTGGTTTACTCCGAAGGCAAGTCCGGAGCCACGCATGCCCAGTCTTGGCGTGATTATTTCAACAGCTCTCAATTGATTAGCGGGGTTAATGAAGATGCCTCCCAAGATTGGATTATTGATTCTTCTGTAGTGTCCAATGGCCTAAGAACCGTGTATGCACATCGTCCGCTCAGCACTGGGGATAATTCCGATGCAGATGTGGTTTTTGCCAATGGAAACCTGGATTTGGTGTGGGCCCGTGGATCGGGCACTTCCTTTGTGTTGGCCAACCATGGTGCCGGAAACCGCAGACCAGGCATTAGTCTGGCTTGGCAAAATTCTGCCGGCTTCGAAGAAGCAGTACCCGGAAAAGACTGGAGCCAAAAGGGCAAGCGAATTGTTTTGCATGTTCCCGAAGGTTCCGAGTTTCAAGCCTTGTTGACCGACATGCAAGGACGGGTGTTGTACCAAACCCGCACTAGCCTCGAAATGCGCTTGGATATGTTCCCTAGCGGCGTTTACGTGCTTCAATTGTACCGCGAAGGCAAGGCAACCGCAGCTAAAGTGTATCTACCTTAAGGTATATGGCTGTCAAACCTATGCGCATAGCGCTGGTTGGGCTGTTGGCACTGCTTTCTATGCAAAAGGGTATCGGCCAAACCACGCCATTCGAGGCTGCACGGTTGGGTGATACCCTTTGGCTTTCTCAGTGGCTAAAGGCGCATCCGACTTCTGTGGACACCCCCAATGCCGAGGGCTATGCCCCCCTCATGCTCGCGGCCTATCGCGGCCATTCCGACGCTGTGCATTTGTTGCTGCGTGCCGGAGCCGAGATCAACCGCATGAGCGACCAAGGTACCGTTTGCGCAGGCATTGCATTTGTGGGCGATAAGGCCTTGCTCCGACAGCTTTTGGAAGCAGGCGCAGATCCCAACTTAAGCGCTGCAGACGGCATAAGTCCCATCATGTATGCCGCCATGAATGGCGATGTGGAAATCCTGGAGATGTTGCTTCAGCATGGTGCTGACCCTTTGGCCAAGGATGCCGAGGGACAAACCGCGTGGTTCTATGCCCGTCGAGCAGGGAAAGATGCCTTTGCCGAACGTTTGGAGCAAATTATGGACGAGCAGCCCTAAGGGCAACAAAGCTCTGGTTCGCTTGTTTTTAAAGTATGTCAAAAACCGTATTGATTACCGGAGGTTCCGGTTTGGTGGGAAAGCGTTTGACCGAAGTCTTGATTCAAGATGGAGTGCAAGTGCGCTGGCTAAGCCGAAAGCCTTCCGCCAACCAGCCGGTTCCCTCCTTTGAGTGGCATCCCGACCAAAAGCAAATGGACGAGCATGCCTTGGATGGGGTAGACGTGGTGGTGAACCTCGCCGGAAAAAGCCTTATGGAAGGCTCCTGGAACGCCGGTTCCAAACAGGCTTTTTTGCAAAGTCGACTGGATGCTTTAGAAACCCTGGGGCACCACTGGAATGGAAGAACCCCCTATTTGATTTCCGCCTCCGCCATCGGCTATTACGGCATGGCCGCCGATAAATTTGAGGTGGACGAGCAGTCTCCTGCCGGCCATGATTTTTTGGCCGCGCTTTGCGTACAATGGGAAGACATGGCGCGGCAGGTGGCCCCGGCAACCTTAGCCATAGCGCGCGTGGGTGTGGTATTGGACCCGCGCGGTGGCGCCCTGCCTCAAATGGCAAAGCCGATGCAATGGTTTGCAGGGGCGGTTCCCGGAAAAGGCAAGCAAGGATTAAGCTGGGTACATCACCGGGACATCAGCCGCGCTTTCCGTTTTTTGATGGACCGAGCGCTTAGCGGAATCTACAATTTCACCGGCCCGGAACCGGTGGATGTGCATCAGTTTATGAAAACCCTAGCCAACGTAATGCACAAACCCCTGTGGCCCATGCATGTACCGCCAAGCCTCATGCGTGTGGCCCTTGGCGAAAAGGCAGATTTGGTCACCGAAGGTGCTTTTGTGCATCCGAAAGCGCTTCTCGAAGCCGGGTTTGAATTCCAATTTCCCGACCATGCTTCGGCCTTGGACTCCCTTCACTAAAAGCGTAGGGCTTTTTTTCCTTGTTTTTTATTTGGGCGCCTAATCCGTCTCGGGCCATTAGCTGCCTCGTAGATTTGCCACACAGCCAAGCATGGCCAAGGAGCTTCCTGTGGTCGCTCTTGCCCCTGCGGCTGCTGGGCAATCTACTTCGGCAGGCTAATTGGCCTCCGCCGGGGCGCTTTTTGCTCCGAAAAGCATTCCATTTTTTGGAAAAAAATCTCTACATGAATCGATTTAAGTAATCGATTATCAATAGTTTAATGGCTTAGCGTATCAGGTTGACTTTGCCAAGGAATTCTTTAAAGTCGTTGCGTTCGTTGATGAAAATGATTTTATAGGAATACGTTCCCGGCTGACAATCGGTTAAATGGTCCGGTGCTTTTCCGTTCCAAGGTTTGTTGGGATTATCGCCTTCGTACACCAAATTGCCCCACCGGTCATAAATGAGTACTTCAATGCTCACATTTTCTGTAAGGTTGGTGCCTTTTGGGAAAAAGGTCTCGTTTAGGCCATCGCCATTGGGAGTAAAGGCATTGGGTATCCAGATTTCAGAAATACCTTCAACAATAACTACTCCGCCAATAGAATCTGTACAGCCGTATTGATTGGCCACTCTGAGCATTACTTCGAACTCTCCCACTTCATTAAAGGTCCAATTGGGGTCTTCTTCGTTAACCAAATTGGAATTTCCAAAGCGCCATGTCCAGTTGGTAACATCGGGGGTGGATTCATCAAAGAACCTATAGCTGGGATCTCCGATATTCACTTTTTCGGGGTCATGGCTAAAATCTGCTACCGGATTAGGCCGAGCAAAGAAAAGGCTATCTATGCGCAGGCTGTCGCGGCAACCATTGCTGGTAGTTACAATAAGCTGGGCGCCATATGCACCGGGGGTATTGTAGGTGAGTACCGGGGCCGGATCGTTTTGGTAGCCTTTGCCGTCAATAAACCATTCCCATTGGTTGATGGTGCCGGCGGCTACTGTGCTGTTGTCCGTAAAGTTAAAGGTTGCGGGAACACATGCTTCATCGGGTGCTACTGAAAAGTCTACTACAGGATTTGCCCATATTTCGACAGGGGCAAAAGCAGAGTCTACGCAACCGTTGGCATCGGTGCCAATTACTTTATAGGTAGTGGATGTAATGGGAGCAACAGAAAAAGCTTGGCCGGTATTTTGTCCCGCAAAATTGGCTGGACTCCATACATAGTTTGCACCTCCGCTGGCATTAAGTACCACCGTATCGTTGAGGCACATGCTGTGTTGTGCCGGAGTTATATCTACCACCGCAGCAGGAAAGATGGTCACGGTAGTGGTGTCGTTTTGCACACAACCTTGAGCACTGGTCCCGGTAACAATATAGGTGGTGGTTTGGTTAGGGTCAGCAATAGGGTTGGCAATGCTGGGGTCACTTAATCCTGTAGTAGGAGACCAAGAGTAAGAGGCTGCCCCGCTAGCGGTAAGTTGCACATCGTCTTCCGGACAAATAGAAGGGTTTGCAGGTTGTATATCTACAAGCGGCAAAGGGTTAACCGTTACGTTTATGGTAGAGGTATTCGAGCAAATGGGAGAGGTCACCGTTACCGTGTAGGCGGTTGTTTGAGTTGGAGAAACCCAAGTAGAAGCCGCATTGGGGCTACTTACTGTAGCTGCGGGAGCCCAACTGTAGGTCAAGTTTTGTCCACCGGCATTGGCCCAAATAAGGGCAGAATCCCCGGCGCAAATGGCGGTGTCGTTGCTTGTGGTTATGGGCAAGGGTGCAATGGTAACGGTTACTGTGTCTTCAAAAAACGAGGTGCCGCAGCTGGAGTAGGGAAGACGAGCTATGTAGGAGGTGGTGGTGTTAGGACTAACATTAATGCTATTGCCGGAGCCTACAGGAGCGCCTCCCAGTGTTGTCCATTGAATGGCAGGGATATTGGTGGCAATAAAGATGGGCGAAAAGGCGGTGGGAGCCACGGTATAGCTACCTCCATTTGGTGTAAACCTTTGTCCGTCAGCGGTTGCCGACCATTGAGTGGGGAAGTTTCTGCCCGGAACTACTACAGCCTGCGTTCCATTGGCATTTTGAATGCCATGTATAGCACGGCCGGAGTTCCAAGAGGGACACAACTGCTTGCTGGCAATATGGGTTTCAATGATATTGCTGCTTTCGTATAAATGAATTTGTGCACCGTAGCAAATGTTGGTGCAGCTAAACATGTTGATGTCGCGGAATTCTACAATAAAAATTCGGTTGGGGGCATTTCCTACCGTTTTATAGCTTATTACTCCTGTTGGCGAGGTAAAAGCGCTTGGGTTGATGTCTTGCCATGGCGCCATTATGGCGTTTGCGGGGCCATTACCCGGAATTCCTCCGTTAATGGACCAAGAAGAATACCCATTGGCATTTCCGGTATTGAAAGACACATAGCCGTTGGAGCTAATAATACAACTGTTGTAGGTATTGCCCCAATAGTTGAAATTAAAACCAATGGGTACTACACCACTGTATTGATCGTCATTTAGGTTTACCGTGCCTTGATTTCCTGGGCCACTGCCTACTACTGTAGCGTTAAGGGTAACCTGCTGTCCGGCGCAAATGGCGGTATCCGGTCCGGCAATCACCACTTGGTTTTGGGCCTCTACAGATAACAAAGGCAGGGTAAGGAATAAGATCAAGAAGATGCGTTCTATATATTTTGGTACATGTGTTCCCATAAGGATGTTTGGTCCTAGATTATGTTTTAATGAATAAAGATACAAAAATGCGCATTGGATGTACACATTTTATTTTGATTTGGACAAAAAAAAGCAGGTCAATTGACCTGCTTTTACTAGTGCCCGGGAAGGGAATCGAACCCCCACGGTATTGCTACCACCGGATTTTGAGTCCGGCGCGTCTACCAGTTCCGCCACCCGGGCGGGAGTGCAAAAGTAATACAGTATTTTGATATTTCCGCTTTTTTTCGAATTTACCTAAAGCCCGTGGTTTACAGAAGCCGATATTATCAATGTTGTATTGCCTAAACGAGCTCCGGCAGGTAAGCTGCTAAGGCATTATCAAAGGAGTCGCATCTATTTTTATTGCTTCTTTGCGGAACTAAAGGCGATTGCCTACCTTTGCACTCCAATTTGCAGAAGTGTCGGCAGGTGTAAAACTATTTTCGGGTCAAGCAAGCGGTTATTTAGCCGCCGAAATCGCCAAATCGTTCGGCGCTCCTCTGGGGCGTATCGAAGTACTGCGGTTTTCGGACGGGGAAATACAGCCTGTTATAGAGGAAACCGTGCGCGGATGCGATGTTTTTCTTATCCAGTCCACCTTTCCACCTGCCGAAAATTTAATGGAACTGTTGCTTTCTATCGATGCTGCCAAGCGCGCATCTGCAAGGCAAGTAGTGGCTGTTATACCCTACTTTGGCTATGCCCGTCAAGACAGAAAGGACAAGCCCAGGGTTTCTATAGGATCTAAAATGGTGGCTAATCTGCTCAGTGCAGCTGGAGTTACCCGTATCATGACCATGGATTTGCATGCCGACCAAATCCAAGGTTTTTTTGATGTGCCGGTAGACCATCTCTATGCCTCTTCCATTTTTGCACCGCATATTAGAAATCTGGGAATTCCCTCCGAGGAAATGGTTATTGCAGCTCCAGACATTGGAGGGTCTAAACGTGCCAACGCATATTCTAAGTTCCTGGGTTGCGGTATGGCCATGCTATACAAAGAGCGCAAAGTAGCCAATCAAGTGGATGCCATGACCTTAATCGGTGACGTGCGAGGGAAACATGTTATAATGATAGACGACTTGGTCGACACGGCCGGTACCTTAACTAAAGCTGCCGAATTGATGTCCGATAATGGCGCAGCTTCTGTACGTGCCTATTGCACACACCCCGTTCTTTCAGGAAATGCACTCCAAAAAATAGAAACATCGGTACTCACTGAAATGGTGGTTACCGATACCATTCCTTTGCGTTCCTCGTCGCAAAAAATAAAGGTGCTGAGTGTGGCTCCTTTGTTTAGCGACGTCATTCATAAACTCCTAAACGACGATAGCATCAGCTCGTCTTTTCTTTTTTAGTTAGACTCTAATTTTTGCATGCCTCATGAAAACTTTTGAACTCAAAGGCCAACTTCGCTCCGATATCGGAACCAAAAGCGCCCGACAACTGCGCCGGGAAGATCAAGTACCTTGCGTACTCTATGGGGGAGAACAACCTCTTCATTTCAGCGTAGATAACCGCGACGTGAAAGACTTAGTTTATACACCTCACGTATACTTTGTTCAAATCGAAGTAGACGGAAAGCAGGTTATGGCCGTGCTTAAAGACCTTCAATTCCATCCGGTTACCGACCGCCTTCTGCACTTGGATTTTCAGCAAGTGTTCGACGACAAAGCCGTGCGTATGGCTGTGCCTGTCGAAATTACCGGTAACTCCGTAGGCGTTAGAAACGGTGGTAAGCTCGTTGTTAACACCCGCAAATTAATGGTTGCTGCACTTCCTAAAGACATGCCGGACACCGTTGCGATTGATATCAGTAAGTTGGAAATCGGTGACTCTTTCCGTATCCGTGACATTAATGCAGATAAGGTAGAGTTCTTGGAAAACCCGGCGATTGTGGTTGCTGCTGTTCGAATGACGCGTAGCGCTCGTTCTGCTCAAGCTGCTGCTGCCGAAGCTTAAATCCTCACACATGGGGCGGCATAAAAGAGCCCGGGCAATTCCCGGAATCTTTTATGCCGCTCTTTTTTTATGGACTCTCCTCTGTGCTCCTAACCTCCTCTGTGCTCCTAACCTCCTGGTGCATCCAAACCTTAGGTGTTCCTAAGCGAAGAGGAAGCCACTGAGCCAGCCTTAAACTGTCTAATTCCGCTAAACGATGGGTTAATTGAAGCCAAACTACGGTGGTGGTATCGGCTTTACTTAAGCTGCTGTCCGTCCATGTTTCTCCGGTTTGCAAGAACAAACCACGTAGCTGTGGGGCATATCCTGCGCGTATTTCTTGAAATAAATCACTGCTTTGTACTTCGGTGAAACTTCTCCTTTCTAATACCCCTTGCAAACTATCTATCGCTCGCTCTTTACCCAATAAAAGCGTCTTTAACAGGAAAATCTCCTCGGTGGCTTTATTGCCCTCTTGTACACGGCCCTGAGTAATGCTCAATTGTGTTCCCTTAAGTCCATAGTCAGGTAGTTTGGATTCCGCCATGCGAATCATTTCCTCAGGAACCGGACCTCCAATAATACCTACTTCAATACGTTTAGCATCTTCTGCTATGCGGGTGCCACTTATAAATGTTCCCGGAAAACTCAACTCTTTTTCAATGAATGCCTGTGCATTTCTTTGAAAATACAAGTCGGAAACCATGGAATAGGCCAAAATTAAACTGGGAACCACGGTAAGCAATATGGCTGTTGTTATAATATTTCGGGTCCATTTTTTAACCTTGGGGTCTACAAAAGACCTGCTGGGGAATTTTAAAAACCTGACAATGAGTAGGGTGGAAAGAGCGATGTATACGCTATTGATGATGAAAAGGTAAAATGCGCCCAAAACGAACATCCATTCTCCATTTGCCAGTCCGTAACCTGCCGTGCATAAGGGGGGCATAAGTGCTGTTGCGATTGCCACACCGGGAATTACGTTCGACTTTTCTTGCCTGGTGCCGGCGACAATACCTGCTAAGCCTCCAAAAAATGCCACCCCAACGTCCCAAAGGGTGGGCTTTGTCCGGTTAAATAATTCACTTTGTGGCTCGTCTAAGGGGGTAATAAGAAAGTAAAGGAAAGAGGCTAATATGCTTATGCCTACTGCAATTGCCAGGTTTTTTAGGGACTTGCGAATGAGCGGAATGTCATTAATCCCGGCACCCAGTCCAAGGCCAATTATGGGGCCCATAATGGGGGAAATTAACATGGCTCCAATAATTACCGCGGTGCTGTTTACATTCAGCCCAATAGAGCATATAAAAATGGCAAAAAATAGAATCCAAAGATTCGCGCCCTTAAATACCACTCCTTTCGAAATTCCTTGGACAATTTCGTCGTAAGGCGCCCTGTCGTCGTCTAAGTTAAAACGCAAGCGCAGAAATTCCAGCAGTTGATTTCTCAGCATAACTCAAAGATAAAACATTGTCCAATTCCTTTTTTGAGGATTCCTTTTCTGTCATTTTTTTTCGCAAGGCTAAAGACTCATTTTATTTTGTTTACTTTAGTCTGTAAATCATTTGCTGTCATGGCCAACCGGGCATATCTTTTTGCCACCAACGATGCAACCAAGCATCTGAATAATTTATCCGAAGCACGTTTTCCCATTCCTTTTTGGTATAAGCTCCTTATGGGGTTTCAGGTGGAAATGGTACCCAGTCAACTTTGGGATGAAAAAGAACCTATTGCTCTGCGCGCGCGCCTGAGTCCAGGCCTGGAACGCCTTTTTGAATTCGGACAATACCTTCAAAGCCAAGAACTTCCGGACGTAGATTTGTTGATTGATTTCCTAGATCGAACCCAACAGTTTTTTAATCAAGACAGGGCCTCTGCTTCTTGGCTTTTTTTAGAAGCTGCTGAGATTTATGACCTTATTCCTGAAGAACCGGTCGAGGAACAGAACGAGCAACTCCTTTTTGAAATTCAACGCATCTATGTCGATTTAGGTAAAATACTTAAAGACAAGCCCGACGATATTCGCAAGTTTTCAGGCGCAGTTTGGATTAAGGACTTGTTTAACGACTGGGAGGCCTCTATGGATGTTCGCTGGTCCGAGGAGCTTTCTTATGCCCTGGAAGACCAAGAGGAGGACTTTTAATGTGGTTTGGCTTCCTCTGCTTTTGAGCTTTTAACCTTCACCCAAGTTTTTCAGCCTGGCCCAAGCATTAGGTTTCGCTATCTTTTTTCCGGTCGGAACAGCACCAGTGTTCTGTTGTACCAGTTTTTTGTTCGGTAAAAAACAGCAGCTCCCGCAACAGCTATCGGCAGCGAAAAGGCAAAGGCGAGCCCTCCTTTTTGGATTAAAGCAACAAGTGGAGTCAGTAGCATCAATGCACCCGAACAGAACATAAGCGCAGTGAACGAATAAAACAGAAGACGAAGCCAAATAAAGTATGTATGACTTTGCACTTGCTTTATGCGCTTTTCTTGGCTGCGTTTCATGGCTTCTTTTCGCTCCTTAATCCGCTCTGCACGCATTTTGGCCAAATACGCTCTATACCTGCGTTCGGCCTCACTTCGGTCCGGAGGAGGAGTCTTTGGCGCAGATGGCGAAGCTTGTCTATGGCTAGCTTGGCTACGGCTATGCAAATCAATGCGCCCCTCTTTTAGGTCTACCAAATAATCATAGGCTTGCTGAACCAAAATAAAGGCTTCTTTGGCTTGCTCATCCGGATTTAAATCGGGATGAAGTTCCAAGGCTTTTTTTCGGTAGGCACGTTTTATTTCTTGTAAACTTGCCTTTGTAGAAATCCCTAATATATGGTATGCCTCTTGCATGGATAGGATAATCTGCTTAATTAACCTTTTTGCTTGGGGTATACCAGCCTTCTTTCCTCAGCAACTTTTATGCATATCCAAATTCCTGTCCCCATGCTTGAGGGCTCAAAATGTGCTTCTCCATGCTGATTCATCCAAGCTTTAAGGCTCCAAACCGGGCGACTTACCAAATAAGTAAAGAGTCTATACACCCATTTAAGTCCTTGATAGGCATCTTTTTCCAAACCCAAATCAACAACCAATAAGGTTCCACCGGGCCGTATAGTTTTCCAAGCTTTCGATAAGGCTTCTTCAGGTCGTGGATGAACACCCAGTACAAATGGAAAATAAATTCCCTCTACCTCCTCTGATGGATCATAATCCTCCCAACTTGTATGGTGCCAGCCATGCTGCAAGCCTATCTTTTGACTTCGTTTTTTTCCTTTTCGGGCCATAGCTTTAGAAGGCTCTATCATTTGCCATTCCACACCAGTATTTAAAAGCCTATATTCCGGCAAGGTTCCTGCGCCAACGATTATCCATTGGCCCTCAAATGTAGCTCTGGTTTGGTCAAGAGCCTGTTTTCTGCAAGATTGGAACGGCCTTTCGACCAAAAAGTAAAAGGGAGCAATAAGAGAAAAGGGAAGGTGTCCTCCAAGCTTCATTAGGGAAACAGTTGCACCTTTCCGGCAAAGGTATGCTCTTTGTTGTTGTTGTCCACCACACGAATTTTGTAGGTGTACGTGTCTTGTTTCAGAACTTCTCCTACGTTATGCTTGGCACCATTCCACCCTTTGGCCTTGTCGTTGGTAAAGTATAACTCTTCGCCCCAACGATTAAAAATCCACATTTGGTAGGTTTTCCAGTTAACTCCCTGAGCAACAAATAAATCGTTTAGCCCATCCCCGTTCGGCGTAAATGCATTGGGAATGTAAATAGAAGTTTCGTCTCGAACCCGAATTGGAAATTCTATAAAAGCAGAGCAACCCTCAGAATTAATCACCTCCAAACGACCCTGATATAAACCCGGTGAATCAAAATACCAGCTAAACGAAGAGTCTTGGCTGTTGGTTTCTCCTTCAATTTCCCAATTCCACTGCACAATATCCGGATAGGATCGGTCCGAAAATTCAACTTCCGGATCAAGCATGCTTGGGTCCTGAGGCGTAAAGTTTGGAACCACTACAGGCGATGGCAACACCACAAAACTCTTAGCGACGGTATCGCTGCAATTAAAAATATTCGTTGCGATTAGCTGTACCGTATAGTTTCCGGCATAATACACTTTTTGCGGTGAAACTTCTGAGGACTGTCCTTTATTTAAATCCCAAGCATACTCTTTTATGGTTCCCGAAACAGGGTCGCTTTGGTTGGTAAACACCATCTGAACCGGCTCACAATATGGACCATCCAATAGGAAATCGGCCACCGGGTTGTGGTGGTAAAATAATACGACCTCATCGGTTAAGCTATTGCCGCAGCTATCCGTTACCGTAATAGTATAGCTTGTTGTATCAGAAGGTAGTAAATTACTTAAGGCTGCGGTTTGAGGACCATGGGCCCATTGGTAACTAAGTTGCCCCCTTCCTCCCGATATAATAGGGTTTATTGCTTTGGCTTGTCTTGGACAGTTTATAAATTGGTCCGGTCCGGCATCCAATTGTAAGGGAACAATATCTATAACGGTAACCGTAGCAGTAAAAGGAACTGTTGTGCCGTCGCACAAGGTATCTACCACCGTTACGGTAACCGTTTCATTCCCCTCATTTTGTGCATCATAATTGGGTACCACATCAATGTATACCGTATCCTGTCCCGCCGCATACGAAATGGTTTGAGCAATAGGGCTATAGTCGGTACCGTTTACCGCCGACCCTGTAATTTGAATAGGATAGGTTTTGGCTTGGTTTACCGAAATGGAGCGACTTATAGCCAATCGGGCAGTACCACAACCTTCCACTACGCTGGTGGGTTGAAATCCATGTAAATTAAAGCCCGCAGTTACCGGTTCAATAAAGTCAACAAAAAGGGAATCCTCTACCGTATTGCCGCACGTGTCAGTTACCGAAAAAGTTACATACCTGTCTTGCGTCGGAATATAATTGTAGCTAAGCCCGGTAGATGCGCCATTGTCCCAACTGTATTGATAGCCGGGTTTACCTCCGCTAACTGCAGCAGTCAATACCGCTCCGTTGCAATCAATCACCGTATCGTTCCCCGCAAACGCCGTTAAAGGAATATAATCGTTGATGTAAAAGTTAATGCTGGTAGTTTGGGTATTGCAACCACTTCCTTGCACCGAAATACTGATGATCTCCTGACCTTCGCTTAATTGGTCCAAAAGGGGGATGATGTCCAGGGTATCCGTGGCTTGACCCGGCTGAAAATTAATGGTGGTGGGTATGTTTTGATAATCCACCCCATTGGTAGCCGACCCCGTGATATTTAAGTTCACCGTCAATGCCGAAGCTACCCCACTGGTGCGGGTCACTACCAGCTGAGCTTGGCCGCAGCCTTCAGTTAATATAGTATCCGCAGCGCTCGTTGTGTTATTGGCCACCGATAGCTGTAAATTAGAAGACTGAAAACTACCTGTTTCTAAAAATACCGCTGAATTGAGCGCTCCATCCACAATATCCGCTACAGCCAAAGTAATGGTGTAGGTCGAACAAGGCACTACCTCGGCCACGGCCCACAAGGGAACCGTTGCTCCTCCAAATCCATGCCCGTTGTTTTGGTTGCAATTGTCCACATAATACTGGCAATTGGTACAGGGGCCGTTCCCGCAGGCAAAATTCTGACCGTTATTCACCGTATTGATGGTAACCGGCTGCGTCGAATTCGGAATCAAAGCCACATTCGTTTGGTTGTAGGCAGGCCCATTGGGATTCGGACCCGTTAAGAAAAACGCAAAAATGTCGTTAAACGAAGAGTTTACAAACTGATTGTACTCGTTACTCGCAAATACATAGCGAAACTTTAAGGTGTCGCCTTGCGGAATAAAATTAAAGGTTAAAACGGCAGCATTATTGGTGTTGAGCGCATTGCCAAAAATCTGACCATAATATTGAGATAGTGGCTGCCACCCGGGGGTTCCGGCACCGGTAATAAATCCATTGGGAAAAAAGCCGTTGGGCGGGTTTATTTGACCGGTGGAAAGCACTACACCACTGGCAAGACCCAAATTAGAAGTAGTGCCATTGAAGGTGCCTATTTGCGTATTCTGGTTTCCTTGAAACGTAACATTCGATACCTGCAGACCCGCACCAACTAAAGTGTTTTGCACCAAATTTGTTGGCGTCTGACCCGTGCTCGTCGTTACTTGCCCTCTCAAAAACGCAAAAAAACCGAAAACCAAAAATAAAAACAAACCTAAATTACGCCGCATAGACTAGGGTAGTATAACTTACAAATATAACCGATTTCCTGTGTTTTGCAAGAGTTTGCCTGTCTTTTTCTTAATAACGACTTAACGGTAGCTTAGCTCTAGGGCGCCTTAACGGGCTTTCGGCTATACGCCCAATAAGAAAAAGGGAAATCCGCCGTGTGCCATGGGAGCTTCCAAGGGCGCTCCATGCCTCCCTGGCGGCTTTAACCCTTTTCCTCATTGGGGGTGCCGCCTCTATCCCTGGCGCATCTTCTCTTCCAAAAAAGGGAACGCTACTTTAAGTGCGCTTTTATACGCTCCAGCACGCGGCTGCCAGCTCCCGATTGCTCATCAAACCAGCCTAGCAGCATTTGCTCATCTTTTTTTCGTACCGCTGTTGCTTCCATTCGCTGCATCCATTCCAATAGGTCATTTGCATCTTTCACTTGGCTGGCTGTTCCCATCTCCAAAAAGGCCTGAGCTTCAATACTTCCCCCAAGTTTTGGACCAAAGGCCATAGGCAGTCCATAAGCCGCAGGTTCCAAACAGCTGTGTATGCTCCTCCCAAATCCCCCGCCCACATAGGCAGCAGACCCAAAACGATACAAACGCTTAAGTTCCCCCAAGCCGTCTACTACCACTACCCTTGGCCACTCATCCATTGGACTTTGTGAGAGTTCACTCCAAGCCATGGCACCGCCTAGCTTTTCGCCCAAAGCAAGCAGCTGAGTTACCTCAGCTTTTTCCGGTTGGTGCGGGGCGCAAAGTAGGTTCCATTTTGGCGCTTTTTTTAGGGCCGAAAACAATAGTTTTTCATCTGCAGGCCAAGTGCTTCCTGCAATCAGCCAAAGCGGATCCTTAGAGGCATTTGTATCTTTGGGAAACTCTTTGATAAGGCCTTGTAGCCGATCTACTCGTGGGTTCCCATCTACATGTACACGGTGGCTCTCCATGCCCAACTGCAACAGAAAGTGAGCAGCACTCGAATCTTGGCAAGAGATCCAGCTCAATCGATTCAGTTGTTTTTTCCAAAAGGCCGCCCCCAGCCCTGCCCAAGCTTTAGATCTTCCAGGGGCAAAGGCTACCAAAGCCGAAGGAATCCCGGCCTTTTCCAAAACGCTTAAACTTACGGGCCAAAGCTCCGCTTTTACAAACAAGGCAAACTCCGGATTATAGTGGGCTAAGAGAGCCTCCATAGGCTTTTTAAGGTCTCCGGGAAACATGATTATAGCATCCGCAGCATCTTGGGCCACTTGTTCAATTCCTGAGGGAGAGTAAAAGCTCAACAAAACCTTGCCCTGCTCTTGTGTGCGCCAAGCCTCTAAAATCGGTCGAGCTTGCTCATACTCACCAACCGATGCGGCATGCACCCAAATCCAACGTCCTCGGCTTCGCTTTGGCCAAGGGAGGGAACGGTAAGTGGCCCTTCGCGCTGCTTTTTTGTGAAAAAGCCCCACTATGGGTAAGACGGCTTCAAAACCGGCTATGCCGATAGGGTATAGAAATTCCAGAAGTTTAGCGAAAATCAATGTAGCTCTGGTTGGTTCGCTTATACACCGGAAATAGCCATGCAGCACGTAAACCAAGGTACAAGTCGGTTCGGCTGTCTGTGGGCAACTCGCCTACGTCGTATTGAAAACCACGTTGGTGAAACAAGACGGCTTGGTGGAATTCCAAACCCACGTAAAAGTTTATTTTTCGGTTGTTGGACAAATACTGATAACCGAGCATTTGACTCCAAACCGTACCGGTGCTCATGCGATCGTAGCCCTTATTGTACGGAGGCTCCAGTTGGGGTGTTAGGCTTCCTGCTGTTCGTAAGCTGTACCAGGTAGTCGTGTAACCTCCGGTCAGCATAAGCATAAGTCCAGAGTTCCTGTTTGGCTTGCCTAAAGGCAGCAAACCGGCAACCATTCCTCTAAACATGGCTCCCTGAAAAGTAGCACTAATGGCTGGAAAGCTTCCGTCGCCTCCAACAATGGGCAATAAATTAGACGCAAACGAAGTGTCCTTTATGCGCTCCCCAAACATGAAATGTCCCGAAGCTCCAATTTGTACGTACTTCTTGAATTTGTACCAAACTTCCCCTCCCACAGGATACACTAAACTTACTCTATCTGAAAACGCTCCTACAGGGAAATTGAACCCACCGCTGGCTCCAAACATAAATACGGAAACCAAGCTGTCGCGAACGTTGACCTGAGCTACACTTTTGCCCCAAAAGCTTAAGCCCAGCAACAAGCCAATGAGCGGCTTCAAAAAGACCTTTGTCTTTGCCATCGGTCAAAGTTAGGGATTTCGCTCCATAGCTCATTTGGCTTTTTAGCATCATAAATTACATGCTCTTTGCCTTTTGGTCTCCTCACTGTGCAATACTTCCCTTATTTTAGCTCCCAGAATTGCCCATTGCTATGCACCCTATCGAAATGGTTGACCTTAAGCGTCAACACCTTGCTATACGGAAAGAATTAAATGCAGCCTACGAGGAGGTTATGAATACCGCCGGGTTTATAAATGGCCCCTCAGTCCAAAAGTTTGCGACCGAACTCGAGCAATACATTGGGGCACATGTGGTTCCATGCGCTAACGGCACCGATGCCCTGCAAATTTGCTTAATGGCCCTAAAACTTAAACCTGGGGCTAAGGTCTTGGTTCCCGCTTTTACCTATGTGGCTACTGCTGAGGTGGCTGCATTGTTAGGCTACGAACTTATTTTTGCCGACGTCGATCCGGAGGATTTTAACCTCACTCCCGATGAAGTAGCCAAAGCCTTTGAACAACACCCCGACATTCAAGTGGTGGTGCCCGTACATCTATTTGGACAAATGGCTCCCATGGAGCCCATTTTAAAACTGGCCAAAGCGCATGGCGCATACGTAGTAGAAGACATGGCTCAGGCTATCGGTGCCCATTACTCGCAAAATGGTCTACAGGGTATGGCGGGCACTTTAGGGCATATGAGTGCCACGTCTTTTTTCCCCTCCAAAAATTTGGGATGCATGGGCGATGGTGGAGCAATTATAAGCCCGGACAATGGTCGTGCTGCTTTTGCCAAAACCATTGCTAATCACGGCCAGGGAGAACAATACGTTCATGAAGAAGTTGGCGTAAACAGCCGATTGGACGGCTTGCAAGCCGCTTTTCTTTCAGTGAAACTTAAACAACTCGATAAATACATCGCTCGTCGACAAGAGGCCGCAGGCTTTTACGACGAGTGCTTGGGGCAAATTGACGGCCTGTGTACTCCTGTTCGTAGGCCCTACAGTACCCATGTGTACCACCAGTATACCCTAAAATGGGAAAGAGGAAATAGAGATGCGCTACTCAATCATTTGGCAGAAAAGGGCATTCCTGCTAAAGTTTATTATCCGATTCCTCTCTACAAACAAAAGGCATACCAAGCATGCACTTTTGCCCACCAAGCGCTCCCTGTAACTGAAATTTTGTCAGAACAAGTGCTTAGCTTGCCCATGCATACCGAACTCGACCAAGAACAACTCCATTATATTTGCGACACCTTAATCGCCTGGTGCAAAATCCATTAAATTATAAAGGCATGAAAGTTTGTGTGATTGGAACAGGTTATGTGGGTTTGGTTACTGGCACTTGCCTGGCCGAAACCGGCAACCAAGTGACCTGTGTAGATATTGATGCCGAAAAAGTGGCGCGCATGAAAAGGGGAGAGATTCCCATTTATGAGCCAGGTTTGGACGTTTTATTTGAACGTAATATCCGACAAGGACGATTAACCTTTACCACAACACTTAGCGATGGCATTAAAGACGCCGAAGTACTGTTTTTGGCCTTGCCAACGCCTCCCGGTGAAGACGGGTCCGCCGATTTAAGTTATGTTTTAGCCGTGGCCGAAGACTTAGGCCCCTTGCTCCAAAACTATACCGTTGTTATTGACAAAAGCACCGTGCCGGTAGGAACGGCAGACTTGGTGAGAAAAACCATAGGTCAGTCGGCTAAGGTACCCTTTGATGTAGTCTCGAATCCCGAGTTTCTTAGGGAAGGTTTTGCAGTAGAAGATTTTATGAAGCCTGACCGGATTGTAATTGGCACTAGCTCTGAGCGGGCAAAACAACTGCTTTCCGAACTGTATGCGCCTTACGTAAGGCAAGGAAATCCTATATTTTTTATGGACGAACGGTCCGCCGAAATGACCAAGTATGCCGCAAACGCTTTTTTGGCTACCAAAATATCCTTTATGAATGAGGTGGCACAGCTCTGCGAAAGGGTAGGAGCCAATGTAGATCAGGTGAGGCTTGGCATTGGCGCCGATGACCGCATTGGCAAGCGCTTTTTATTTCCCGGCCTGGGTTTTGGTGGTAGTTGTTTCCCAAAGGATGTGCTTGCTCTGGTTCATACGGCAGCTCAAACAGATTATTCTTTTGAGATTCTAAAAGCCGTGTTGAAAGTGAATCAAGGGCAACGACAATTTTTTGCCGACAAAGTACTGGCGCATTTCAACGGCAATTTGCAAGGGAAAACCATAGGCCTTTGGGGCTTATCCTTTAAACCTGATACCGACGATATCCGAGAGGCTCCGGCACTGTATTTGCTAGATCGCTTTTTGCAAGCCGGTGCTACGCTTAAGGTCTATGACCCTGAAGCTATGGAGCATGTGAAGGCTTTGTACGGCGAAAGACTGTACTTTGCCAATGATAGCTATGATGCGGCAGAAGGTGTAGACGCATTAGTAGTTGCTACCGAATGGTCTGTTTTTCGAAGCCCTGACTTTAGTCGCCTCAAGTCTTTGATGCGCCAACCCTTAATTTTTGACGGAAGAAACATCTACGATCATAAAAAAATGGAGGCCCTAGGCTTCTCTTATCAAAGTATTGGCAGATCATAAGCACACTATGAGCAAAAAACGCATACTCATTACCGGAGGCGCCGGGTTTTTAGGTTCGCATTTGTGCGAACACTTTTTGGACAAAGGTTATCGAGTGGTGGCTATGGATAATCTCATAACCGGAGACATCCGAAACATTGAACACTTGTTTCCAAATCCGGATTTTGAATTTCACCACCACGATGTCTCTAAATTTGTGCACGTGGCAGGGCCATTGGACTATATTTTGCACTTTGCCAGCCCGGCCTCTCCCATAGACTACCTAAAAATTCCCATTCAAACCCTAAAGGTGGGCTCTTTGGGAACCCATAACTTGCTGGGGCTTGCTCTAGCCAAGCGCGCCAGAATTTTAGTGGCTTCTACCTCTGAAATTTATGGAGACCCCTTGGTGCACCCCCAAAGCGAATCCTACTGGGGAAACGTAAACCCTATTGGGCCTAGGGGTGTTTACGACGAGGCCAAGCGCTTTCAGGAAGCTATTACCATGGCCTACAACCGTTACCACAAACTGGAAACTCGCATCGTACGTATTTTTAATACTTACGGACCGCGCATGCGACTCAACGATGGAAGGGCTCTTCCTGCCTTTATTGGACAAGCCCTAAGGGGAGAGTCCTTAACCGTTTTTGGGGATGGAAGCCAAACGCGGTCCTTTTGCTACGTCTCTGATTTGGTCGAGGGGATTTACCGGCTTTTGCTGAGCGATTACGACCAACCCGTAAACCTTGGAAACCCATCTGAAATTACCATAAAGGAGTTTGCCGAAGAAATCCTAAAGCTTACCGGCTCCAAAAGCGCCATTGAATTTAAAGCCTTGCCGGTAGACGATCCAAAACAAAGGCAGCCAGACATTAGTCTTGCCAAAAAGGTATTGGATTGGGAGCCTAAGGTAGAACGGAGTGAGGGTTTGGCAAAAACCTATGCTTATTTTAAAGATTTAGGACCGCAAGAATTAAAAGAGCGTCAATGAACCCGGCGCCCGGATGCAGCGAAAAGCCCGGACCTTGGGTGCCCGTTTCGGCTTGGCGAACGGAGGCGGCCCGAACCATCGGGGCGCCCACGTACCGCCTAGCCGAACGTGGCACCCAGGGGAGGACTTGCAGCAAGCAGCCGGAAATGCGCCCCACCTTTTTTTATATTTTGTTTTATGAACGAGCCGTTTGTACACGAAAGTTCCATTGTGCACCCCTCCGCAAAGCTGGGTAATGGAGTGAAAGTATGGCAGTTTTGCCATGTAATGCAAGATGCTGAGCTGGAAGATGGTACCAGTTTAGGGCAAAATGTAATGATTGGCCCCAAAGTAAGGCTCGGTAAAAACTGTAAGGTGCAGAATAATGTGTCTGTTTACGAGGGGGTTACCTGCGAGGACGAGGTGTTTCTAGGGCCATCCATGGTGTTCACCAATGTTATGAACCCCCGCAGCGGCGTTAACCGAAAATCGGAGTTTAGAACGACTCTTGTTCGTAAAGGAGCCACCATTGGCGCTAATGCCACCATTGTTTGCGGCGTAGAGCTTGGCCGCTATTGCTTTATTGGCGCCGGTGCCGTGATTTTAAAAAGCGTTCCGGACTTTGCCCTTATGGTCGGAAACCCTGCGCGACAAGTGGGCTGGATGAGCATGCGCGGTCAGCGACTGCACTTCGGCGAGGACGGCAAAGCGCAATGCCCGGAAGAAGGACGCTGGTACCTTAAACTCGCCGATGGCGGGGTGCAGGAACAAGCCATTTAAATCTTATAAAACAGAATTATTAAAATATCTTTACCGCCAGAACCCACTTGGAAACTAAGTTGCCATGAACCTGTATGACGCTATTATTCAAAAGCAAGCCCCCATTGCCGTGGTGGGACTTGGGTATGTTGGGCTGCCTATTGCCTTAGAATTTGCCCGAAAAGCAAAAGTTATTGGATTTGATATAAATCCCAAACGGGTAGAAATGATGCGGCAAGGGATTGACCCCTCCGATGAGCTCGAAAAAGAAGATTTTGAAGGGACGGACATTTATTTTACCGCAGACCTTGCCGAACTCAAAGAAGCAAAATTCTTTATTGTTGCAGTACCTACTCCTATCGATAAATATAAGCAACCCGACCTAAAACCGCTGATTTCAGCGTCCAAAACCGTGGGGCAGGCGCTAAAACCTGGCGATTATGTGGTGTTTGAATCTACCGTGTATCCCGGCTGTACCGAAGACGATTGCATTCCTGTCCTCGAAGAGGTGTCCGGTCTAAAATTCGGAGAAGACTTTAAAGTAGGGTACAGCCCGGAGCGCATCAACCCGGGCGATAAAGAACACACCCTATCTTCCATTGTAAAAGTGGTTTCCGGTTCAGACGAAGAATCTTCGGAAATTATTGCCAAAACCTACGAGCTGGTCGTAAAGGCAGGAGTGCACCGCGCCTCGTCCATAAAGGTTGCCGAAGCTGCAAAAATTATTGAAAATACGCAGCGCGATGTAAATATTGCATTGATGAACGAGCTGTCCATCATCTTTGGGAAAATGGGCATCAATACCTACGAAGTGCTCGAAGCTGCCGGAACCAAATGGAACTTTTTAAAGTTCTTCCCTGGTTTGGTGGGGGGCCACTGCATTGGAGTAGACCCTTATTACCTTACCCACAAGTCGGCACAGCTGGGCTACCATGCCAAAATGATAAATGCCGGCCGCGAAACCAACGATTATATGGGCGCACATGCCGCCCGCCAATTGGTAAAGCGCTTGATTGCCAAGGAAAATACCTTAAGGGAGTCTCGGGTTTTGATTTTGGGTACTACCTTTAAGGAAAATGTTACCGATATCCGAAACTCCAAAGTGGTTGATCTGGTAGAGGAATTTAAAAGCTACCGGGTGCAAGTGGATGTGGTTGACCCCTATGCCGATAGCGACGAAGTGGCTCAAGAATACGGCTACCAATTGGCCAAAGCCCCCTCCGGTATGTACGACATAGCCGTGGTGGCTGTTGCGCATCAACCTTATGCCTCAATGACGGAACATGACTTTAAAGCCTTCTTGAAGAAGGATGGGATTTTGGCCGATTTAAAAGGATTGTATCGAGGCAAAATCGGTGCATTCGAGTACTGGAGCCTGTAAATTTTTCCGAAAATGGCAGATTTTAAGCAACGTATTTTAGTGACCGGTGGTGCCGGATTTATTGGGTCGCATGTGGTGCGGCTTTTGGTACAAAAATACCCCGATTACCTTATTTGTAATCTGGATAAACTTACCTATGCCGGAAATTTAGAAAACCTTTTAGACGTTGAGTCCGCACCAAATTACCGCTTTATTAAAGGCGATATTTTGGATGAGCAACTCCTAACCAAGCTTTTTAAAGAATATGGATTTGACGGCGTGATTCATTTGGCAGCCGAAAGCCACGTAGACCGAAGCATCAGCAACCCCAAAGAGTTCTTGGAAACCAACATCATGGGAACGGTAACGCTGCTAAATGCCGCTAAAGCTGCCTGGCATGGCAACATGGAGGGCAAGCGCTTCTACCATATCTCTACCGACGAAGTATATGGCTCACTTGGCGAAACAGGACTATTTACCGAAACTACGCCCTACGATCCCCGCAGCCCTTACTCCTCGTCCAAAGCATCCTCCGACCATTTGGTGCGCGCTTGGCACCATACCTATGGTTTGCCGGTGGTTATTAGCAATTGCAGCAACAACTACGGACCCAACCAATTTCCGGAGAAACTTATCCCACTGTTTATCCACAACATCCGTAACGGAAAACCCCTGCCGGTGTACGGCGATGGACAATATACCCGTGATTGGTTGTATGTAATCGATCATGCCATCGCTATTGATTTGATTTACCACCAAGGAGTCAATGGCGAAACTTACAATATCGGCGGTTTTAACGAGTGGAAAAACATCGATTTGATTCGCTTGCTTATCCGTCTTATGGACCAAAAACTTGGGAATCCTCAAGGATACTCCGAATCGCTGATTAGCTATGTAACGGACCGACCCGGACATGACCGCAGGTATGCCATTGATGCCCATAAAATTCATAAGGAATTAGGCTGGGAACCCTCGGTAAATTTTGAACAAGGCCTGGACGCAACGGTGGACTGGTACCTCAATAACCAAGAATGGCTTGATCGAGTAACCTCCGGCGCGTATCAAGAATACTACGCGCAACAATATGCGCAACATGACTAAGCCGCTTGCCTCGCTTGCTGTGTTGTTTGCCTTTTGGGGCTGTGGCACATCCTCAGAACAGATGGATCCCTGCAACCAATGGGAAATTCAAGGAAAAGCCTTGTATTCCTCTTTGGGCGAAAGTCTCGTGCTAAGCGCCGAGGCCTTAGAACAAAGAGACTCCTTGGCTTTGGAGAAAAGCATGTTACTACTGAAAGCGACCTTGGATTCTTGTGCACTGCCTGAGCAAAAGTGTACCAGCGAAAAAAGCTTAGCCCCTTCCGTTAAAGCACTGCATGCCGAGCTACAAAACCTGCAGCAAAAAACGCTTCCCTCGCTACGCCTTTTGTTTGCTAAGGAGCTGTCGGCCGACCAAGAAGCGCAAGTAAAAATGGCTGTAGAGCATCTAGCAACAGAAACCCCTGTGGTTCTGCATCACTTCGCTTCCATAACCGTGCCACAATTGGAGCAAGTCCGCAACGATTCATTGGAATAAAAGCGCTGAAAAACGCCCTGAAAATCCTTTTCTATATTGGTGAGGGGAAAATACTCCTCGTACAGCTTGTGGTTGCAATGGTCGCAAAACCAAAGCAGCCCATCTTTTTCTTCGGGTCTGCGCTTGCGCTCTATCACTAAGCCTAAGCTTCCCTCCGGACGTATAGGGGAGTGCGGCACACGGGCCGGAAGTAAAAATATTTCCCCGGCTTTGATGGGCACCGAAACGCGCTTCCCATCCTCTTGAATATCTACCTGTATTTCGCCTTCCAATTGGTAAAAGAACTCTTCGCCTTCGTTGTAATGAAAATCCTTGCGCGCGTTAGGACCACCTACCGCCATAACAATAAACTCGGCATCTTGCCATATCATTTTATTGCCCACCGGCGGTTTCAATAAATGCCGATGCTCGTCGAGCCAAGCTTGAAGGCTAAAGGGACGTTGTATTGCCATGCTTCTTTTTTGGAAAGGTACAAAATGGTGCAATTTAGCCCAAGCTTTGTGCCTAAAAGCCTAACTTTGGGAAAACCTTTGGGCATGAATATCGATTTATCCGGCAAAAGGGCGCTGGTTTGTGGCGCAAGTCAGGGCATTGGAAAAGCAACCGCATGGAGCTTGGCTATGAGCGGCGCAGCGGTTACGCTTTTGGCCCGCGACAAAGAGGCCCTTGCTGAACTTAGAGACGCCCTCCCCGCCCTTCAAGGGCAAAAACACCATATTTTACCTGTAGATTTGCTCGACACCTCCGCACTAAAGGACCGACTCAACGACTACCTGGGCAAAGGCAACGAAATTCATATCCTAGTAAATAACAGCGGTGGCCCGGCCGCCGGGGCTTTAATTCATGAAGCCCCCGAAAAGTTCGAAGAGGTTTTTCGCCAGCATTTGATTTCTGCCCATATCCTAACCCAGTGTGTATTAGATGGCATGATTGCTGCCGGTTATGGACGCATCATTAATGTGATTTCTACCAGCGTTAAGGCCCCTCTCGAAAATCTTGGCGTTTCCAATACCATACGCGGTGCGGTGGCCAATTGGAGCAAAACCCTGGCCGCTGAGGTCGGCCGCTGGGGAATTACCGTAAATAATGTGCTTCCCGGCGCTACTTCTACCGGTCGGCTCACCGGACTTATAGCCAATAAGGCCCGTAAAACCGGCAAAACCGAAGAGGAAATCGCCAAAGCCATGCAGCAGGAAATTCCGCTCAACCGCTTCGCTCAACCGGAGGAATTGGCCGCTGCCATCACATTCTTAGCCTCTCCCCAAGCAGCATACATCACCGGAGTAAACTTACCGGTAGACGGCGGCAGACTCAAAAATTTATAAGTTATGCGTTTAGTTCTTTTTCTTTTTTTTAGCCTTTTAACCCTTTCTTCAGCCTCTGCTCAAGGAGTAACCATTGGCAGCAACAATGCCCCGGATTCCGCTGCTGTACTCGATTTGCAAGGCACCCAAGGTGGACTTCTTCTTCCCAGGCTTACCACGGTCCAACGCAACGCACTACCCAGCCCTCCTCCCGGATTGCAGGTGTACAACATCGACAACGACTGCGTGGAGTTGTTTTTTGCCAACGGCGGATGGAAACCCCTCACTTGTGGCTGCAATGCCTTCCCCAATGCGGTATTTTCTCTGCCAAGCGCTTCCGTGAATAGTACTGTGTCTTTTGCAGCACCCCAACCAAATGCCACCTATGCCTGGTTGTTTCAAAACGGTAGCCCGGCTTCCAGCAACTTAGCCAATCCTTCCGTCACCTGGAGCGGATCAGGTACCTATGCCGTGAGCTTAACCGTAACCGACAGCGCCGGATGCAGCTCTAGCCACACCGACTCCTTAACCGTTCAAAACTGCAGTCCACAACAATATACCTTCACTACCTGCGGCAAAACGGGTTCTGCCGGTCCGAGCCAAAGCCAATGCAACAGCACTTACGGCCCGGGCATAGTGACCGTTTCTAACGGAATTCAGGCATGGACCGTTCCTGCTTCCGGCAACTATACCATCGAAGCACGGGGTGCCCGCGGTGGACCTGCGCAATACGGCTTTCAGGGCGGAAGTGGGGCCATCATTCAAGGCACCTTTAGCCTCACCGCCGGACAAGTTCTGAATTTGGTTGTTGGACAACAGGGACTGCAGTCGCCCCACCAAACCTATGCCGGTGGGGGAGGAGGTGGAGGCTCCTTTGTATACAATCAATCTACCGCAAATTTACTCCTCGCTGCCGGCGGCGGCGGCGGTGCCAGCGGGCGAACCCAAGGACCTGCAGGCGGTAACGCCCAAACTGGAACTACCGGAGGGAGCGCTATTCCTCACCCCAGCCAAACCTCTACGCCAGCCGCTCCGGGTGGCTCCGGAGGAACTGGTGGGCAAAACGGACAAGGCAGTTCAAGCGTAGATGGGGCCGGTGGCGGAGGTTTCACCGGCGACGGACAAGGCATTACCGGCGGCGATGCCTTTCTCAATGGCGCCTTGGGGGGCAGCAGCAACAATGGTTCGGGCGATGGCGGATTTGGCGGAGGTGGCGCCTCCGGCTTAAATGGCTCCGGTTACCACGGCGGTGGCGGTGGAGGCTACAGCGGAGGTGGCGGCGGTGCCAACAGCGGCAGCGCTAGCTTTGGACAAGGCGGCGGCGGTGGCGCCAGCTTCAATGGCGGAACCAATCCCTCCTCCAGCGTAAGCAACAACGGTCCGGGCACCATCATCATAACCCGAATCTGCCCCTAATCCAGGTGTGAAAACCTCCACATGTCTCTCTAAACATCTGATAATCAAAACATTTTTATTCAGGAAATCTCTGCATCCCATTTCCTTGTACCAAAAGAGCTTGGTCAAGGCCAAAGGGTAAAATCTCTAGGGTAAAGCGGCAAATTTTTTTTAAAGAAATAGGCTTTTGGGCCCTTTTCCATAGGTCATTTTTTTATCCTCTCCGGCCCATGCTCCGGTCGCGCTCGCCGGCCCGGGGGCGCAGGCCGCTGCGGGGGTTCGCTAAAGCTCCACCTCCTCGCCGGCCTTTGCCCAACTGGCCCGGCTTCGTGCGGCCCTCCACCGGCCGGGGGCCGCAATCTTTAGAGTGTAGTATTTTAGGGAAGTTTCCGGGCTTAGGCCTTCGCCTTTTGGACTCTTTTCATCGTCCCTTAGCGTTCATGCT
>CAZJFM010000017.1:0-31132 GCA_964545365.1 uncultured Candidatus Competibacteraceae bacterium
GGGTGCTTCATATCATGTTATTGTGGGTGGAGCCGTACAACATTCCATATACATCCGCGCGGCGGTGGCGGCGGCGGATCTAATTTTGCCGTAAATGGAGCCAACGTAACTCAAAATATTACTGGAGGAGGCGCTTCTCAAAATCAAAACGGTCAAGTAAGCATCACTTGGCCCGGTGCTTCCGGATGTGCTAGTCTTAGAACCCCTGTGCCCGTAACAGTAACTCCAATTCCCGATGCCAGTATTTTTGGTTTGGGGGGCAATTATTGCAGCAGCGACCCGGTTGCTTTACTCAGCTCTCCCAGCTCCGGAGGTGCTTGGACAGGTCCCGGTGTGAGCAACAATAATGCTCCTCAGTTTGACCCGGCAGTGGCAGGCGTTGGAACCCACCAAATTATTCATCAAGTTTCAGTCAATAACTGCGCTTCTGCGGATACAACCATCGTTCAGGTAACTCAAGGTCCCGATGCCATTATCCAAGGACCGGATACCCTTTGCATTGGTCAAAATAACGTTCAGTTTTCTGCAGGCACATCGGGAGGAGTTTGGTCCGGAACCAACATCAATCAAAACGGCCTAATGAACTTGGTTGGCTTAAATCCGGGAAATTTTCAAGCCTCCTATTCCGTAGTTTTAAATGGTTGTTTGGGTGTAGATACGCTAAATTTAGCATTATTAGATACGCCCAATGTGAGTATATCGCTTCCAAATACGGTTTGCAGCAATCAGGGCCCCCTAAACTTACAAGCTAACCTTCCGGGGGGATTTTGGACAGGAGGCGCAATTGTAGACTCAAACTTAGGTGTTTTTGATCCTATTTTAGGTGTAAATACCCCGAATGTTGTTTATACCCTTAGTCAAAATGGCTGCACCGGACAGGCTACGGCTACTGTACAAGTGCAACCTGCACCTCAAGCTGTGTTGACCCCTATGAATCCCGGTTTGGTTTGTAAAGGAACCAATTTTCAACTGTCCGGATCCGGAGGGCAAAGCTATCAATGGTTGTATGGAGGACAAGGATTGCCCAACCAAACCCAGCCAACTTTAAGTCCACAAAATTCCGGCAATTACGGACTGGTGGTTACCGATGGGTTTGGCTGCAGGGATACCATGTTTGCCGGATACCTTACCCTATTGGAGAGCCCTCAAATTAATAACTTAACAACCAATGCTGTGTGCGATGGACAAGCGGTTTCATTTACGCATACGCAGCAGGTGAATGGTTCTCAGGGTGCGGTAATTACGGGCTTCCATTGGGACTTTGGAGACCAAAATATGGGTCAAGGAAACCAAACGCAGCATGTTTATGCTCAACCCGGAAGCTATACAGCTCAGTTGGTGATTACTACCAACCAGGGTTGTTCGGATAGTTCTACTGTTCAGGTTCAAGTGAATCCTAAGCCTCAAATTGCACCTTTGGTGCTTCCCGACCTTTGTTTGGGAAATGCTGCTTCGTTTAATCCAAACGTAAGTTTATCGAATATAAATCAGGCACAAATTACCGGCTACACTTGGGATTTTGGTGATAATAACGGTAGTAGCCAATCCAATCCTCAGCACTTGTACACAAGTCCAGGTGCATACCAAGGCTATTTATTGGTTCTAACCAATCACGGTTGCCAGGATTCTCTTGCATTTAGCCAAACCGTATTAAGTAACCCCCAGTTGGATTCTTTGGTGCTTGAGTCTGGATGTGCTTTGGCTCTTTTGGACTTTCAAGCTTTTGGAAATCCGGGCGGTGGTGGAAGCCTTTCTGGTACCTGGGACTTTGGCGATGGAAACAATGGGCTAGGCTTTAATGTGCAACACAGCTACCAACAAGCAGGAAGTTATTCGGTGAGCTATGTGGTACAAGATCCTTCCGGTTGTGCCGATACACTTAATCAAACCGTTCAAGTATTGGAGAAGCCGGAAATACTAAGTATTCCATTGCCCAACCTGTGCAGCCAGGCTTCCTGGAATCCACAACCCAACATTAACTTTTCGGGTTCTGGCGGAGCGTTTCTACAGGATTACCGCTGGAATTTTGGCGATGGAACTCAAGCCAATGGTGCCAGCCCTACCCATAGCTATTTAGCTGCAGGTACCTATCCCTTGAGTTTGATTGTGGAGAGCAATCAAGGTTGCGGTGACACCCTTTTTGCCGCTGTTACGGTGCATCCAACACCAAATATTAACGTACAGATATCGGATTTGTGTGATGGGGAACCCATTTCCTGGATAAACAACACCAGCGTATCCGGTGGAGGACAAATCACCACGCATGCTTGGGATTTAGGCGATGGTTCAAACAGCAATCTATCTGTCCCTCAACATACCTATGCCGGTCCGGGATTATATTCTGTTAATTATCAAGTTAGCTCAGGCCAGGGGTGTACAAGTTCGGCTCAGTGGGATATTGAAGTAAGAGACTTGCCGCCAAGTACCTTTAGCGTTACTCCTCAGGGTGGCTTAACGGTAGAGTTTTTGCCCGATCAAATTGACCCATACAACGATTACTCCTGGACATTTGGAGATGGAACCTTCTCTCCTCAATTGGGCCCTTTAAAAACCTATTGGGCTTCAGGAACTTACACAGTGTGTCTTACCGTAACCGATAGCTTTTGTGTTTCTGAAACCTGCCAAATGGTGGATGTAGGAAATACGGGGATTGAGCAAGCAGAAGCTGTTGGGAATCTTAAGGTCTATCCCAACCCCTTTGGGAATCAATTAAACATTGTGTGGAGTGCTTTAAAGCCCGGTCAAATGGCTTGGCATATTATGGATTTGCAAGGCCGTATTGTGGCTCGGGGCGAGGAGTCTGTCGAGGCCGGAGAAACAGCAGTAATGCTTGACCAACTGCCCGGTTTAGCTTCAGGAATGTATATGCTTGAGCTGAGCCAAGGGAAGCATAAAATCCGGGTGAAAATTAACCGCAAAAGCCCATAACTATGCTGCTTTTAGGTCATCCGATCAAAAAGGAATAGGAGAAATAAACCCGGTTTAAAAGGCCGGGTTTATTGGTTTATCAAAGCATGTACTTTGTCCAAAACAAAATTCAGTTGTTCCTCAGGACTCATAAAGCTGTTGTCAAGTACAATGGCATCCTCGGCTTGAATCAAAGGGTCTTCCGCTCTTTGTACATCGTCTTGGTCTCTTTTTCTTTGTCTTTGTTTTACCTCTTCTAGGGAGATGGGTTTCCCTCGTTCCTCCAGTTCTTTGAATCTTCTAAGGGCGCGCACTTCATGGTCTGCGGTCATAAAAATTTTAAGTTCTGCTTGGGGCATTACCACCGTTCCAATGTCTCTTCCGTCCATAATTACGCCCTTTTCCTCTACAAAAACCCTCTGAAGTGCTTGGAGTTTATCGCGCACCTGCCTCAATTTGCTCACTTGACTGGCAAGGTCTGCTATTTGAATGGTGCGAATTTGGTCTCCTATGGAGCGCCCATTTAGAAAAACCTTGCTTTTGTGGCTTATAGGGTCTACTCTAAATTCCACCTGTACATGGTGGAGTTGTTCAATCAAGGCCTCGTTTAATACCTGAGACTTGTGGTCTATCAACTTATTTTCTAGGGCGTACAAGCCAATGGCTCGGTACATAGCTCCGGTGTCAATGTACCTGTATTTGAGTGTTTTTGCTAAAGACTTAGCCAGGGTGCTTTTTCCACAGGAAGAAAAGCCGTCAATGGCAATGTTTATTTTCCTCTCCATCCTGGAGCGTGAAAGTAATAAAAGGAGTGCTTACCCGGAAGTCTTTAGAATTAATTGTCTACGGGTTTTTGGGTTTTGGGACCAAAAAGTGCACCCATGTTTACTTGTAAGCTAAAATGGTTGGGTGATCCGGCAGGGTGGTAATTGGCTCTGCTGTACGAAAAGGTAAAATGAGAAATACGAATACCCAAACCAAAGCTTAGGCCGGTTGCCCCACCGGCTTGCTCCACCGACAACTCTCCGCCTCTAAGGAAATTATAACCCACCCTAAGGAATACATGCTTTTTAAAGGGCATCAGTTCAGCAGCTATAATAAAGTGTCTGATAAAATTTTCGCCGAATCCAATGCGGTTTTCTGTGGTGTCGTTTGTTAAAGGGTCTATGGTAAATCGGTTGTCGGGATCAACATAACTCAGGTCCGGCCTTTGGAGGTTTGTTGCGGTTACCATGAGCCTTAAAGGTAAATGCTCCAGTTCATGAGCAAAACCCAGGTTGATTTCGAACGGAAGTGATTCGTAAGTCCCACTGGTGTAGGGGTCAAGCATGGTGCCTATGTGGCTAAAGGTTAGGGTAGTGTGGGTACGTTTGTTTTTGCTTTGGTAGGTGGCACTTAAATCCAAGGCAAGTCCTGCGCTGGCATAACTTTCGTATTGACTGAATATGGCTTTAAAGTTGCCGCCTAAATATAAAAGGCTGTCAAAAAAGGGTCTTGAATACCCAAGATAAATGGCTTGGTCGCTTGCCGAAAAAGTGCCGGTTTTTTCTCCCTGCTCATTGGCTGCTGTAAATGTTCCGTAATGAACGTATTGAATTCCAGCAAAAAAATTGCCAATGCCGGCATAAGAACGGGCATAACCCACGGTGCCATAGCCAATCCCGGCAAAATAACTGTTAAAGTCAACAGTGGCTTGATTGTGCATGGCTTCATTAAGTAGAGAAGGTGCCTCAAAAGCCATGGCAGGGTCATTGTCGAAAATAGACACATTGGTACCTCCCAATGCTTCTACCCGGGCAGAAGGTGGCAGTTTTAAGAAGCTGTATGTGCCGGAGCCTCCAAGCTGGGCATTAAGCTGTAGGCCAAATAAAAGCCATAACAGAAGAACTTTTGTTTTAAGGAGCAGCATGGCTCCATAACGTACATTAGCCATTTTTGGTATCATTTCCTGCCTTAAACTGCACATCAAAAAGTTGTCGATATTTTCCTCCCATATTCAGGAGGCTTTGGTGGCTGCCTTGTTCATGAATCATTCCGTTCTCAAGATACACAATCTCATCGGCATGCAAAATGGTACTTAAGCGGTGGGCAATTACCAAGCTTGTTCTGTTCTCCATTAGTTTGTCTAATGCCTGTTGCACCAATTGTTCACTTTCGGAATCTAAAGCAGAAGTTGCCTCGTCTAAAATTAGCAAAGGGGGGTCCTTATATAGAGCCCGTGCAATGGCCAAGCGCTGTTTTTGTCCGCCGCTTAAGCGGTTTCCAAGATCTCCGATGGAAGTTTCATAAGCTTGCTCAAGTCCGATAATGAAGTCGTGGGCATGCGCCATTTTTGCACAGTGGATTACCCGATCCATGTCCGGATTTGGATCTGCGTAGGCTATATTGTGGGCCACAGAATCATGAAATAAAACAGGTTGTTGTGGAACCATACCAATGCACTTGCGCAAGTCCTCCAAGGCCAAGGTCTTGATATCGATACCATCTAAGAGCACTTGTCCTTTTTGTGGATCATAAAACCTGGGTATAAGATCTGCCAAGGTAGATTTACCTCCACCGGAAGGGCCTACCAAAGCAATGGTTTTGCCTTTTTCAATGCTTAGGTTTATGTGTTTAAGTACTTCCTTTTGACCATAAGCAAAAGAAACCCCCTTAAATTCAATGGATGTATTAAAACCTTGAAAGGGAACGGGCTTTGTTGGGTTTTGAATAGGGTTGGGCTCATCCAAAACTCCCTCAATTCTATTTAAACTGGCGACTCCCTTTTGCATATTGTAATAGGTAGTTGCCACTGCCTTTGCCGGAGAAATGACTTGGGAGAACATGGCAATGTAGGTGATAAACGCTTTGGGGTCAAGTCCTCCATCGAGTACAATATTTCCACCAAACCACATCACTACAGCTATAACTATACTGCCAATAAACTCAGAAAGGGGTGAACTAAGGGACCTTCTCCTAAAAATTTTATTGGCAAGGGTTAAGGACTGGGCGTTTAAGGCATCAAACTTGTTTTTCTGGTGTTTCTCTGCACGAAAGGCCTTTATGATGCGAATCCCGCCCAAAGACTCCTCAGTCAAAACGTTTAAATCTGATAAAATGCTTTGGCCATGGAAAGAAGCCTTTTTTAGCGTTTTGGCCACTTTCCCTATAATTAAAGCCGAAACGGGAAGCATGGCCAAGGTAAATAAGGTAAGTTGATAGTTCATGATAAGCATGGCTATCAAAAAGGCAAGTACGGTTATGGGGTCTTTAAGCAAGGAAACCACGGAGTTCATGATGCTCCATTCCACTTCCAACACATCGCCGGAGACCCGGGTCATAATGTCTCCTTTCTTTTGTCGTCCAAAGTAGGAGAGCGGCAAGTCCATTAAATGATGAAAGGCTTGTTTTCTTAGGTCATGAATCATTCCTGAACGCAAAGGAGCAATAAGGTGCAGGGCAAAATAATTGCTTAGGTTTTTGAGAAGAAACATGCAAACCAAACCCAAACAAATGGTGGCCAAAAGCCCTGTTTTGGTTACCGTACCCAAGGATGACCCTAATTTAAAATAAAGAATGTCTAAAAGGGTATTCATTTCCCAAGCAAATTCGGGTTGGGATTCAGGAGGCGAAACCTGATCAAAAAGTATTTGCAAAAAGGGGATGACCATAGTAAGCGAAAGCACACTGAATAGGGTTCCCAATAATGTGAGAAAGGTAAAACCCACCAAGTATGGCCAATAGGGTCGAATGTATTTAAAAAGACGGGAAAAGCCCTTCATGATTCCATTAAGTTCAGGCCGGTATAGTCTTTAGGTTCTAGAGATAAGAGCCATTCCTTTGTTTCCTGGGAAAGAGGGCACTCCGCAATAAAACGCCTGAGCTTATCCAGGTCCAAACCGCTTCCTGTGCGCGAAAATTCTTTTAGCCTTTCGTAGCCGTCGTATATCCCCTCACGCCTAAGTATGGTTTGAACAGCTTCCGCCAAAACTTCGGCGTGCAATGCCAGGTCGGCTCCTATTTTTTCTTCGTTGGCTTTAATTTTTTTAAGCCCTTTTTGAAGGGAGGAAAAAGCAATAAGCAAATGGGCGAAGGGCATGCCTAAGTTCCTGAGCACTGTGCTGTCGGTTAAATCGCGTTGTAGACGGCTAATGGGAAGCTTTTGTGGAAAAAATTCCAACATTTGAATGGCCCATAAAAGGTTCCCTTCGGCATTCTCGAAATCTATTGGGTTTACTTTGTGAGGCATGGCCGAGGAGCCTACCTCTCCTGCTACAACTTGTTGTTTAAAGTAATCCATGGAAATATATTGCCACACATCTCGCGCAAAGTCTACAAGAATTACCGCCATGCGTTTCCACGCATCACAAAAAGCGGCCAACATATCGTAATGCTCGATTTGTGTCGTGAATTGCTGCCTATTTAAACCTAAATCTTTGAGGCAGAAATGGTTCATTTCTTTATCCCAGACAATTTCAGGATAAGCAATATGGTGGGCATTCAGATTGCCCGTGGCGCCTCCTAATTTGCACTGAAAGGGAATGGTTTTTAAGCGTTCCCATTGGCTTTGCAACCGTTCTACAAAGACCATCCATTCTTTTCCCAAACGCGTAGGACTGGCAGCTTGGCCGTGGGTACGCGCCAACATGGGAATGTCTTTGAGCGCCTTGGCCTGGTCTTTAAGGGTCTCCAAAAGAGCCTCGAAGCGTGGACTAAGCTCTTGATGAAAAAAGTCTTTTAAAGCCAAAGGGACCGCTGTATTGTTGATGTCTTGAGAAGTAAGCCCGAAGTGTATGAAGGCCAATTGTTGCTCTTGAAAGCCCAAATCTTTGAGCACCTCCCGCATAAAATACTCCACTGCCTTTACATCGTGGTTGGTGGTTTTTTCTAAGTGCTTTACTCTTAGGCAATCCTCTTGGGAAACAGCAAGCAGACGATGGTTTATTTTCTGTATTTCGTCGGGAGAAAAGGAGGGCCCCTTAGGCAGTTGCAAGTGGTTTAAATGCAACAAATACAAAGTTTCTACTTTGATACGGTACCGAATTAGTGCAGCTTCAGAAAAATAATCGGAAGCAGCTTGGGTAGTAGAGGCATAACGACCATCCACCGGCGAAATGGCTTGCAAGGCATGTAGCTCATTCATGGACTTTGCGGTATTCGGGCGAAGTTACGCAAGATTATGCAAGGTTGACCGGTTTAGGCTGTAAAGCCAAGTGAAAAGGTGCTGAACGGGAGAACGTTTTTTATTGTAGAACGATTTGCCGCCCGGATGGAGCAGGGTAGCCTTACGAAGCCGAAGGGCTGGCGTCTGCCGAGCTGAGGATGCGGCGCGCAGCAAGCACCCGGAAGCCGGCTAGCGCCCCCTGAGGAGAGTAAGCTACCCGCGAGAGCCGGAAATGCGGCCCAAAAACCTTCCCTAAAAACAAAGTACATCAAAATGAGTTTCCTTATCGTAAACACATTTAACCGAGGTATCTTTGCGTTTGTGAGTAAGCAGTTGAAAGAGAAAAATGGTTCGGTAGATCTGGAGTCTTTGGATCCTAAGGCGTTTATTTTGGTGAAAGGCGCAAGGGTGCATAACCTAAAGTCGATTGATGTAGCCATTCCGCGCGATAAGTTTGTGGTAATTACCGGTTTGTCAGGCTCGGGGAAGTCCAGTTTGGCTTTTGAAACCTTGTATGCCGAGGGGCAGCGACGTTATGTAGAAAGTTTGTCTTCTTACGCGCGCCAGTTCTTGGGGCGCTTTGAAAAGCCGGATGTGGACTGGATTCAAGGCATATCGCCGGCGGTGGCGATTGAGCAAAAAGTGAATACCCGAAACCCCAGGTCAACGGTTGGCACGAGTACAGAAATCTATGACTATTTAAAGTTGCTATTTGCTCGTATAGGCCGAACGTATTCTCCGCTAAGCGGATTGGAGGTGAAGCGCCATACTGTTGAGGATGTGGTAGACTGGCTGGCACAGCAAGCAGAAGGGAGGGAATTTGTGGTTGCAGCTCCGATGGTTAAAGATGGAAAGCGAAACTTAAAAGAGGTGTTGCAAATTAGGCAGCAACAAGGGTTTAGTCGGATTTGGGAAGATGGCGAAGCTAAGCGTATTGAAGGCTATGAAGGAACGCCTGAGTCCCATTGGCCTGATTTGGTAATAGGACGATTGAAGTTGGAAGGCGAGGATTGGGAAAGCGCTGCCGCAGACTATGTGCAAACCGCTTTTTATGAGGGTGGGGGTGTAGCTCATCTTGTGCCTTTGGGAAAAACGGAGGCTGCACCCGTAGTTTTTTCAAACAGCTTTGAGGCCGATGGAATGCAGTTTGAGCCGCCCAGCACGGCACTGTTTAGCTTTAACAATCCCTATGGGGCTTGCAAAACCTGCGAAGGCTTTGGGAAGGTATTGGGAATTGATGAAGACTTGGTAATACCCAACCGCAGTTTGTCGGTATACGAGGGCGCAGTGGCCTGCTGGAAAGGAGAAACCTTGTCGAGTTGGCAAGAAGCCTTTATGCGTGTGGCACCGGATTATGGATTTCCAATTCATACGCCATACGAAGACCTAACCGAGGTGCAAAAAAAGGTGCTTTGGGATGGCGCCAAGGAGGTAAATGGCATTTGGGTTTTTTTTGCCTTCGTAGAGGAGAACATGTACAAAATCCAGTACCGAGTATTGATGAGCAGGTATCGGGGGCAAACAACGTGCGGGGATTGCAAAGGAACCCGACTTAGAAAGGATGCAGGCTATGTGAAGGTGGGCGGAAAATCCATCATGGATTTGGTATTAATGACCATAATGGACCTTGCTTATTTCTTTGAGCATTTAGAGCTTAGAGAACACGAGGAGCAGATGGCGCGGCGCTTATTGCGGGAAATTAGGGACAGGCTTCACTTTCTAAAAGAAGTGGGTTTAGGTTACCTTACCTTAAATCGGCTTTCTGGTAGTTTGTCCGGAGGAGAAAGTCAACGGATAAATTTGGCAACCTCTTTAGGAAGCAGTTTGGTGGGGTCCATGTATATATTGGATGAGCCAAGCATTGGATTGCATCCGCGCGATACGGAGCGACTAATTAACGTTGTGGAGCGACTAAGGGAGGAAGGCAATACCGTGCTGGTGGTAGAGCACGATGAAGCATTTATGCATCGAGCAGATTACTTGTTGGATTTGGGGCCCGAAGCAGGAAGCGAAGGCGGATATCTGGTGGCCTCCGGAAGTCCCAAAGAAGTGATGAAAGCAGGCAAAGGCTACACGGCTGCCTACTTGAACGGAACGATGCAATTGGCCATGCCTAGCTCAAAACGAAAGTGGAAACAGCGAGTGGTTGTAGAGCGTGCATCGGAGCATAACTTAAAGGATTTAACCGTTGAGTTTCCATTGGGGGTTATGACGGTAGTGGCAGGCGTGAGTGGGTCAGGGAAAACCACTTTAATAAAAAGAATTTTGTATCCGGCGCTTAAAAAGTATTATGGAGGCCATGCCGGTGCTACCGGTAAGTTCGGAAAGTTGAGTGGAGATTTGGACGGACTAACCGATGTGGAGTTGGTGGATCAAAACCCAATAGGAAAGTCAAGCAGGTCAAATCCGGTTACCTACATAAAGGCCTATGATGAAATCCGAAACTTGTATGCAGGATTGAGCCTATCCAAAAGCCGGGGTTACAAACCGGCCCATTTTAGCTTTAATGTGGCCGGCGGCCGCTGTGAAATGTGTGAAGGAGAAGGGATTGTGCGGGTAGAAATGCAGTTTATGGCAGATTTAGAGTTGGAATGTGAGGCATGCAAAGGAAAACGGTTCAAAGAGGAGCTGTTGGAGGTAAGCTACGAAGGCAAACACATTAGTGATGTACTTGAAATGACCATCGATGAAGCCTTACTGTTTTTTCAGAAAGAGGGTAAGGCAAGCCCTTTGGACAAAAAAATTGTAAAGAAGTTATTGCCTCTTCAAGAGGTGGGTTTGGGCTATGTAAAAATGGGTCAGAGCAGCAGCACGTTGAGTGGGGGAGAAGCGCAGCGGGTAAAGTTGGCGTATTTTTTGAGCAAAGGTCAACAAGAGGGGAAAAAGCTGTTTTTGTTTGATGAACCCACCACCGGATTGCATACGCATGATGTTGGGAGGTTATTAAAAGCCTTTGACGCCTTGGTGGACTTAGGTCACAGCGTACTTGTAATTGAACACAATACTTCGGTAATGAGCTATGCTGACTGGTTGATTGAGTTAGGTCCGGAAGGGGGACCAGATGGTGGATACCTTCTTTTTTGTGGTCCTCCAGAGGAAATAAAAACAGCATCCAATAGCTCGGTTACCGCTCATTATGTATGAGCTACCTAATTTTTGAAAATTTAAATGGGTTAGAATGATTGGTTTTGAATTAGGTTTTTAGTATTTTAGCACAAAAGTAGGTTTCGATGAAAAATATCTATTCAAACATGATTTCGAAGGGAGCATTACTCCTATCGTTCTTTTTGGTTGTTGGTGGAGCGAATGCTCAAAACAGTCAGTGGAATTTGGTGCAGAGCACTCAAAAAGTGGACATTTTTGAGCAAACGGATGTGGTATGTAACATTACCGCAGCGAATGTTGATATGATGTACACCTTCTTGAAAATGAAGAACAAAACGGCAAGTGATGTTCAAGTTTCGTTCTTAATGGCTATCTATTACGACAACCAATGTCGGACATGCGCCAATAGCGAATATGAATTCACTATTAATATCCCTGCCGGACAATCCATTTCTGGAGATTGTGTATTTGATACCGCAGAAAAAGGGATGTTAAGCATATTCCAAAAGAACTTAAGTCAACCAAACTACAGCGACTATACCCGCTATGAATTACAAAATCTTGTAATTCAATAATCGATCTTTAATTTCTGCTCAAGATGGTCAAGCACAATAATATCATCTGGGTAGTTGCTATGCTTACGGGAGCGAGCTTTCTGAATGTGAAAGCTCAAACCTGTAATATTAATGTAACTACTGCCCAAAACCCGGTATGTAAAGGGTCAGACGTAATCGTAACTGCGACTGGTGCCATACAAAATGCTGGTTCTTACAACTTCGATTTCAACGGAGGGGGATTGCCGCCCGGATGGGGCACCACAGGCTCAAGTTTCTTTAATTCACCTTGTCTTCCAAGTCCTGACGGTACACCGTATTACTGGGCTGGTTCGGCAGGTACGCTTACCCCTCAGCTGGAAACTGCTGATTTGGATGTTTCCGGAGGAGGAACCATCGATTTTGAATTCGTTATGGAACAGCAAGGTGGAGCACAACCTTGTGAGGGGCCTGACTTGTCTACCGAAGGCTTTTCAGTGCAATACTCTACCAACGCCGGAGCTACTTGGGTCGATATCACTTACTTTTCTCCTGGCGGTTTCCAATTGCCTGCAAATCCTGGCTTGCCTGCGACAGGTGTAGCAAATGGCCCTACCCCCTACACGGTTTGGAATACCATTTCTATTCCAATACCTCCTGCAGCGCAAACGCCTAGTACTCGATTCCGTTGGATTCAAATATATTCATCCGGATCATGTTGCGATAACTGGGGTCTGGACAATATAGTAATCAACGCAGGATCGCTTTCCAATATGTCTTGGTCTACCGGTCTTACCGGTACTCCGGGGCAAGCCGGTTCTGATACTTTGTTTGCGCTACAAAACGATAGTTGTGTCATTGTAACTATTGCCGATACGTCCGGGCTCACTTGTACCGACACACTATGTATTCAAGTGGTCGACTTGCCGACGGCTTTAGCTAACTTCCAAAATCCCAGCTGCGCAGGAGATGCAGTAACTATACAAGGATCCATTTCTACCCCGGTTGGTAGTGTGGTGAATTGGGAGTATGATTTCGATGATAACGGCACCTTCGAAACCACCAGTACCACAGGCGATGTTCCTTTTCCTAATCCCATTCCGGGGGTTTATAACGTGCCCATGCGTATTACCAATAGTGGTGGATGCGAGCACGATACTGTGTTGGTGCTTACTCGGAATCCCCGACCAAACATAAACCTTAATGCAAGCCCACTAAACATCTGTCAAGGGGAACCTTTGGATTTGATTGCTACGACCGGAATTAATAACCCTCCCGGGTTTAATACGACTGTGGACTCTTTGGTTTGGGATTTTACCAACGACGGTTCAATCGACTCAAATACCTTGATAATTGATACCCTTAACTATTCGTTTAGCGTGAGTGGTGCCATTACGGTTAAAGTTACTGCGATCTCTAGCGAAGGGTGTAGAAGAGACGATTCTATTGAGGTTACGGTAAGGCCTGGGCCTACGGCAGATTTTTCGGTACAAGATGTGTGTATTGGAGACCCATTGCAGCTTACCAACAATTCAGTAATTGATTCTGCCGGAACGATTGCACTGGCTCTTTGGACTTCCAATGGCCCAAGTGGAAACCAAAGCGGTACCGGAACCAGTCCTGATTTTAGTTATGATGTTTCCGGTCAACACACTATGTTTTTGTACTTAGAGTCTTCGACAGGTTGCGCCGATTCTATTGAGGTCCCATTCGAAGTCTACCCTGAACTCCAGGCAGATTTCCAAAGTACACCTATATGTTTTAACGAAGTATTGTTTGCCGATGCTTCTTTCGGAGGCGAAGGGGATTATAATTACACTTGGACCATGGTGGGAAGCGATAATCAAGATACGGTTTACACCAACACCGATAGCTTTTTGCATGTGTTCCCTTCTGAAAAGGATACCCTTGTTACATTACTGGTGGAAGATGCAAACGGTTGTAGGTCCGATACCACCAAATTGGTGAATGTGGTTGGACAAATTCCATTGCCGGATATGCCCAATGCTTTGGTGATAAACCCCCAATTCGATGGCAACGACAAATTGGACTTTACCACTTTTGCCCCCGGCTTTAATCAATGCTACGATTACGAGCTTACCATTTATAACCGTTGGGGTGTGTCGGTATATGTTGCAGAGAATGTAGCTTCTGCTCCAGATATGGATTGTTCCGACTGTTTTAAAGGCCTTACCGAAGGAGATACGCCCTTAGCAAAAGGAACCTACTATTGGACCCTTACCGGTAACAGAGGCCTAGAAGCCAATGGAACGCTGACTATTTTTGAGCGTTAATTGCCTTTGAATTAAGAAACTAATTCAAGCCGACCCTTGGGTCGGCTTTTTTTTGATATTTCGGTGGTTCTTTTGTGGGTTTGTTAAATAAAGGAGACCGTTGACGCGTTGTATTTTCTAGCTTTTGAGGCTGCTTATGCGTTGCTACGCTAAGGGGAAAACTGTTCGGACGCTATGGTCAGGACAGGCTAAAGTGTACTGGCTGTAAATGAGGACCCCGTGACGCTGAGGTTCGTGCAAAATGCTTGAGATTTGGCAATAACTAAACTCCTGACGTTCCAGTCAGGGTTTATAATCCTGACCGCAGCGTCAGGGCAGGATGGTCGCCAGAGAGAATAGCAATGCATCAACAGTCTCGAATAGCTTAACCGCTGGAATAAAAAGTCTTCGACGGTCTCGAAGTGTTCATCAAGTTTTGCCGGAGGAAGCATCATGGCGTGAACCCATGGCTAAGAAGATTTCCTGTGGTCGTTACACGGTTAGCATTAGTAGATCAATCCTGCAGGACTGTGTACGCATGGGGGCTTGAGCATGGGCTGTATTAAACGAAAGGCCTAAACACACGCTTTTTCGCTTCTCTTGAGATGGACTTTCGCAAAGGATGGGAGAGGAAGCTTTATTGCCCTAATTTATGGACAAACTTAAGCGTAGACCCTTTTAATTAATTGAATCAATTGGGCACCTGAAGATGTGTCTAATTGAATAGAAACGTGTGTCTTTTGGTTTCTTTTGGCAAAGTAAACGCGTCTTCCTGAATCCGGGATAAGTTTTGGACCGAACAAGACCGGAGTTGTTTCCGGCTTGAGTCCTATGGATAAGTTTCCTTTGAGGTTTTTGCAAAAGAGTACATAGCGGTTGCCATTTACCAGAATAGCTGCTGCATATTTCATGCGGCTTTTATCCATGGTAATGGTTTCTACCCCATAACGATTGTATAGGTAGCGACCAAGATAGGATAGAATCAATACCGCCCAAACACCCCCACCTAATAGGGCTGCCCATTCGGTATGCCATCTGAAAGAATAGATTAAGCCTGGAATAAGCAAAAGCCCCAAACTGAGTAGAACAAAAAATTGATTACGCTGTTGCCTTGTTCTTTTTTTGTTCCCTCGAAAATAAGACCTAATGTGCACACGTATTACGCCGTCGTATTGCGTAAAGTGAACTCTTCCGCCCAGTGTTTGAGTACACGTAGCTTGTGCCATTGGTTACCTTTAATAATCTTACTTTGTACTGCAAAAGTACTTAATATTTTGAAACTCTTGTGTCATGATGTTCTTTTTTTAATCCTTATTATCTACAATAGATTGTTGACAATCTGTTTTTTTTATTTTCAATGGGCATTGATTGGCAGTGCTTTGCTCTTTTTTTTACTTAAACGGCACTGGATTTGCATTAAAAGTTTTTAAGGCCTTGTTGAACGCCTGCCTTATTCCTTCCGTCAATAACCTGTAGATACCGTTGACGCCTTGCTATTCTAGGGGCGGCCCTGACCTGACCTTAGCGTCTGGGGGCCTCAAAACAAGTAATAAACTCCAGCTTGCGCTGACCGAAGCATCAATTTCTTGAATCCTGGCCGCAGCGTCAGGAGGCCTTTCGATTTGTCCGTGCCTTAATTCTCACCGAGGCTAGGGTTGGCATTAATATGCCTTGAAAACAGAACGTGTCAATGGTCTCTTAAATGTTGGTATATGTTGTGCATTTCATTTGGTATTACCCGCGCATCCATCAAGAAAGCCTAATTTTGTCTCATGAGTGTGGTTAAACTGGATGTTAGGAACAAGAAGGCCTACTACAATTATGAAATTGTCGATCAGTTAACGGCGGGTATCGTGCTTCGCGGGACTGAAATCAAGGCACTTAAAGAAGGGAAGGGAAGTCTTTCCGAAGCTTTTTGTGTGATAGATGAGGATGAGCTTTGGGTTAGAAATATGTTTGTAGGGGCCTATACCTTAGGAACAGATGCAAACCACAGTCCCCGTAGGCAACGAAAATTGCTGGTGCACAAGCACGAACTTAGAAAGTGGCATCAGCGGGTTAAAGAGAAAGGGTATACCATTGTACCTCTCAAGTTATACCTCAGCGAAAAAGGTTTAGCTAAACTGGATATTGGATTGGCTAAGGGTAAAAAGAGCCACGACAAACGGGAAAGTATCAAACAACGCGATGCCAAACGCGAAATGGACCGGGCAACAAAACAGTTTTAATTATCCGTTGCCCTTTCCGGCAGCATGGGCACAAAACGAAAAGTGCCGAAGGACTCCTGTTGATACGTTCCGTCCATGGATTTATGGATTCGAAGCATTTCTTGTGTTTCTCCTGCACCTACTGGGATTACAAGAATTCCTCCCGGAGCCAATTGTTCGAGTAAGCTTTCTGGAACCTCCGGCGCACCGCAGGTTACCAGAATCCGATCAAAGGGAGCATATGCTTTTTTGCCTGCGTACCCATCTCCATAAAAGAGCCGCAGTTTGTAAGGAAAGTTTCTTAAAAGCACTTTGCTTCGGTCGTACAACAACCGTTGGCGTTCCACCGAGAATATCTGCATTTTTAAGGCTGCCAATACGCAGGTTTGGTATCCGGACCCTGTGCCTATTTCCAATACTTTTAAGCCTGGCTCTGGTTTGAGCAGGGCAGTTTGAAAGGCTACCGTGTAGGGCTGTGAAATGGTTTGGCCTGCTCCAATCTTAAAGGCAGTATCTTGATAAGCAAATCGGTCAAATTGTGAATCCAAAAATAAATGTCTTGGTATGGATCCGATGGCTTCCAAAACCCCCTCATGCCTAATCCCCTTTTGCCTTAGCAAATCAACCAGCTGCTTTCTCTGCCCTTGATACTTATAGGAGTCACCTGTCATTCCACAAAAATAGGGAATGGCAAATTTATATTAAATAGTACATTTGCTAAAAGCCAACGGATGAAGCGGATTAAGATTGGTGTGCTTGGTGCCGGACAAATGGGAAGCATCCATGGTCGACTTATACGGCAACTAAAGGACTCGTTTGAATTGGTCGGAGTTTATGACTTAAACCAAGATAGAGCCCTTCAATTTTCAGAAGCCTTTAATACACCTGTTTTTGACTCATTGGAGCAATTGCTTGAGGTTTCAGAAGCCGTAGATATTTCCACTTCTACCCCTGCACATTTCCAATTGGCTATGAAGGCTCTGACTGCAGGCAAGCATTGTTTCATAGAGAAGCCTTTAACGGCCACAGCCCAAGAGTCCAAACAACTTATGGATGCGGTCAATAAAACGAATCTTGTGCTTATGGTAGGGCACGTGGAACGTTTTAACCCGGCCTTTATTGCCGCTCGAGACCAAATGAAGCGTCCTAAACTCATAGAGGCGGTTCGTCTTACCGGTCCGGGGTCACGTGGCTTGGATGTACCTGTGGTTATGGACATGATGATTCATGACTTGGATTTGATTCTGTCTCTCCACCCCAAGGAAGTTGCTGAAGTCCGAGCTATGGGGCAGCAGGTATTTACCAATTTTCACGACACGGTTTTTGCTGAGCTAACCTTTGAAGATGGGGTGCTTGCCCGTTTAACGGCCTCCAGAGCGCATCATAGAAAAGCTAGATTGCTCACTTGGTACCAAGCCAAAGAAACCATTGAAATTGATATGTTGGAGCAAAAGGCCTGGAGCCAGGTTTGGTCATCCAACGGAAGCAGCGAAACTCGACCTTTTTATGTGCTTCCCAACAACGCCATATTAGAAGAACTTCGCTGCTTTGCTCAGTCCATAGCAGAAAATACAGCTCCGCCTGTAACTGTATCCCAGGGCTATAGAAACGTTGCGCTTGCACAGCGCATTGTGGAGGCCTTGCAACACTAAAGCGGGTGCTATGGCGGCAGGGGATTCCTTATCTTTGCCTTATGCGTTTACGAACCCTTATTTCGAAACTCGCCGTTTTCTTTCCAGGTTTTTGGATTTTATTGGCCTTGGTGCCTAGCTCTTGCGATACCTCAGAAGCTGAGCGTCCGGCCTTTATTCGTATCGATACCATCGCCGTGGATAGTACTTCTTTCGACTCTACCGGTTCTGTTTCTCATGCCATTCGGTTTGCCTGGGTATATGTTGAGGACAATCTGATTGGCGTGCACGAACTTCCGGCCGTTGTTCCTGTTTTGGCCGAGGGTACTCAGGAAATTACGGTATTTGCAGGAGTTTCCGAAAACGGAATTGGAACCCAAGCCTCGCGTTACCCTTTTTATGCCTTTTGGCAAAAAAACGACACCCTGGTCAAGGAGGACACGCTTTTGTTGGAACCTAGGGTTCGATACCAAAAAGGACTTAAAGTTCCCCTTAATGTAACGTTCGATAATTCCCAGGTGCCGGAAATTTCCCTGGGAGTAGTCGACGGTAACGGTTTTTACAACATTGACCTTAACCCGCAAGAGGCGTTTGAAGGAAGCGGTTCTCTTGAACTTTACTTGCCCCCGGGAGCAAGCCATATGGTATTGGAAACCAGTTCTATCCCCGTGCCTACAGGCAAAGCAGGCTATTTTATTGAGTTCAATTACCGGAACAACTGCGATTTCCTCATCGGGCTCAGAGCCGGAGGTACCAATCAGACCACCTCCTTAATTGGCATTCGACCTCGAACAAATTACAACAAGATTTATGTAAATATTACTCAACCGGTTGACCAATTGAGTGGTTTAAGCGAGTCTGTCCATATATATTTTAGAATGGACCAAGATACTTCGGTGCAGGACCAAATTGTGCGTATCGATAACCTGAAAGTGCTGTATTGATGCCACAACCTTATTTTAGAGTACGTAACGCTCACCGAAGATGGAAGTACATGGCCCACGATGCCTTAGCGGCCGCTGTAAGTTGGCTGCTCTTTTATGGCTACCGAAAACTGTTTCCGGAGCGGGTGTTTATGGGCTGGGAGGCACCAATCCACCTGGATATAAACTTCTATATTGGATTGTTTGCTTTGCCCCTCTTTTGGCTCTTTGCACACAGCTTAAGTGGCTATTATCGAGATATGGAGCGCAAAAGCCGGCTGGCTGAGCTTTCTACAACCTTTTTTACAACCCTATTTGGCACCGTGGTGCTGTTTTTTGCCTTATTTCTGGATGATGTAGTAAATAACTACAAAGATTATTACCTCAATGTGTTGGTCTACATCTCTTCCCAGTTTTTCCTTACTTGGTTGCCAAGGCTTGCGCATACCAGCCTTATGCACAGACGCATTCGAAGTGGAAAACTTCGCTTTCCTGCACTTTTGATTGGGGACCACAACGGAATGCAAGAACTTTTTAGAACCATGCATCCCAACCGACACCTATCCGGAAATCACTTGGTAGGTTATCTGGCGCCAAAGCCTATGAACGGTCTAGAAGAAAACTTACCTTATTGGGGACGGCTCACTGAGCTGGCTAAGGTTTTAAAGGAAAAAGAAGTCGAAGATGTGGTGATTTCCATGAAGGAAGCCGATCAACAAGCCATGCAAAAGCTCATTACCGATTTGCATATTTCAGGCCTGCGCATTCGAATCCATCCCAATATGTACGATATTGTCTCCGGTACCGTGCGATTCTCTAATTTGTTCGAAACACCGCTCATTGAAGTCCATGCTGTGAAAATGCCGGACTGGCAACAAACCACCAAAAGGTTGTTCGATGTGCTGGTGTCCGCCTCTATGCTCATTCTCTTGGCGCCCTTGTTTTTGATTGTAGCTCTGCTTATTTCTTTGGACAGCAGGGGAGGAGTTTTCTATAGCCACGAGCGCATTGGGCTCCACGGCAAACCTTTTCAAATTTTCAAGTTCCGCTCCATGGTTGCTCATGCCGAGGCCAAAGGACCTGCGCTTAGCAAAGACGGAGACCAACGGATTACTCGAATGGGCAGATGGATGCGCAAATACAGAGTCGACGAACTCCCCCAATTTTACAATGTGCTTATAGGCGATATGTCCCTAGTAGGACCTAGGCCTGAACGCCGATACTTTATTGACCAAATTGTAGAACACGCACCACAATACGTATTGCTGCACCGGGTGAGACCTGGAATAACCTCTTGGGGTCAAGTCAAATACGGATACGCAGAAAATGTTTCTGAAATGGTGGACCGCCTTACCTTCGATTTACTTTACTTGCAAAACGTAAATCTACTTTTAGACATAAAAATTCTCGCTTACACGGTCATTACGGTGTTAAGAGCCGAAGGTAAATGATGCTGCTTCGCCGTATTTCATTTATTAATGTTAATTTTTCAATAAGAATTTTGCGCCCGGAAGCGGGTGTTTTAATTTTGTACCATAAAGAGAATTTCACGATTTTCTTTAATTAGGGTTGGTTTAAGAAGAGCGTCCTCACTTGAGGGCGCTTTTCTTTTTGGGCCACATCCGGCCCTCCCTTCAACTCCGGTGCCGGTCGGTCTTCCGCTGCCGGCCGCAAAGGGGTTCCGCAAAGCTACACCGCTTTCCGGCTCGTAGCGGAATAGACCGCCCAACATCCGGGGTTTACGTACCGGTCCGGGGCAGGAATTCTCCGAAAATACCTTCTCCCATTTTATCCTTCTTTCTTTCTTGGCTAGGCTCATCCTATGTATCTTTGGCCAACACAATTTCAAATCTATGGAACATATTAGCGTTATTGGTGCAGGAACCATGGGCAACGGCATTGCTCATGTCTTTGCTATGAATCAGCATAAGGTAGAATTGATTGATGTTTCCGAACCCGCTTTGGAAAAAGCGAAGGCAACCATCAGCAAAAACCTCGACCGCATGGTGGCCAAAGGCATCTTAAGCGAAGAAGGAAAAGCTCAAACCATGGCCAATTTGAGTTTTAGAACCGATATTCCCACCGGGGTTGCGCAGGCAGAGTTGGTTGTTGAAGCGGCCACTGAGCGCGAGGATTTGAAACTTGAAATTTTTAAGCAACTCGATGCAAACGCTCCCAAAGACTGTATTTTAGCTTCCAATACCAGTTCCATCTCCATCACGCGTATTGCCAGTGTGACCCATCGCCCCGAAAAAGTGATCGGAATGCACTTTATGAATCCGGTGCCGGTAATGAAGCTGGTAGAAATCATTAACGGCTACGCAACCGATGCCTCCGTTACCGAGATTATTCGGAAAAAGTCGGAGGCTTTATCCAAAGTGCCTGTGGTGGTTAACGATTATCCGGGATTTGTGGCAAACCGTATTCTAATGCCCATGATTAACGAGGCCATTATTAGTCTTTTTGAAGGGGTGGCCGGAGTTTAGGAAATCGATACCGTAATGAAGTTGGGCATGGCACATCCCATGGGCCCTCTCCAATTGGCCGATTTTATTGGTTTAGATGTTTGCCTCAGCATTTTAAGGGTATTGCACCAAGGATTGGGTAATCCTAAGTACGCGCCTTGCCCGCTCTTGGTCAATATGGTGCAGGCCGGAAGGCTTGGAGTTAAATCAGGTGAAGGATTTTATGCCTACACCCCGGGCAGCAAAGAGTTGGTAGTTTCTTCTTCTTTTAAGTAATTCCGCGCCCCTGATTGAAGGCGGGAGCGCCCGCAACCAAAAACGCGCAGCCACCTGGGCGAGGAGATTGACGGCCACAGCCGGAAAGCCCCACAGCCTAGGACACCGTTGATGCTTTGTGTTTTCAAGGCAAATTAAGGCACGGACAAATCGAAAGACCGGAGTTTACTAAGGGTAAATGAGGATCTTGAGATTTGGCCGTAACGCAAAGTTGCCGCAACGGCTACGCAACCGATGCTTCCGTTACCGAGATTATTCGGAAAAAGTCGGAGGCTTTATCCAAAGTGCCTGTGGTGGTTAACGATTATCCGGGATTTGTGGCAAACCGTATTCTAATGCCCATGATTAACGAGGCCATTATTAGTCTTTTTGAAGGGGTGGCCGGAGTTTAGGAAATCGATACCGTAATGAAGTTGGGCATGGCACATCCCATGGGCCCTCTCCAATTGGCCGATTTTATTGGTTTAGATGTTTGCCTCAGCATTTTAAGGGTATTGCACCAAGGATTGGGTAATCCTAAGTACGCGCCTTGCCCGCTCTTGGTCAATATGGTGCAGGCCGGAAGGCTTGGAGTTAAATCAGGTGAAGGATTTTATGCCTACACCCCGGGCAGCAAAGAGTTGGTAGTTTCTTCTTCTTTTAAGTAATTCCGCGCCCCTGATTGAAGGCGGGAGCGCCCGCAACCAAAAACGCGCAGCCACCTGGGCGAGGAGATTGACGGCCACAGCCGGAAAGCCCCACAGCCTAGGACACCGTTGATGCTTTGTGTTTTCAAGGCAAATTAAGGCACGGACAAATCGAAAGACCGGAGTTTACTAAGGGTAAATGAGGATCTTGAGATTTGGCCGTAACGCAAAGTTGCCGCCAGAATAGCAAGGCATCAGCGGTTTCCCTTGGAGGCTGCTGTTTTTGGTAAGGGCCAGAGACTGAAAGCAGGTTAAGGCGCCCAAAAAATCATCCACATTTTTTAGACTAGAGCTGCACCGAACTTGGTATCTTTGCAGGCATAGTGCTTTAATTTTCAGTCTATGCCGGCAGCTAAGTTTATTTTTGTCACCGGAGGTGTGTCCTCCTCTTTGGGTAAAGGAATTATTAGCGCCTCTTTAGGCAAGTTGCTGAGGGCTAGAGGTATGAGGGTTACGATTCAGAAGCTTGACCCTTACATTAACGTGGATCCGGGAACTTTAAATCCCTACGAACATGGCGAATGCTACGTTACCGAGGATGGTGCCGAAACCGACCTGGATCTAGGTCATTACGAGCGATTCCTGAATATTCGAACCAGCCAAGACAATAACGTGACCACCGGGCGGATTTACCAGTCCGTTATTCAAAAAGAACGGCGCGGCGATTACCTGGGCAAAACCGTGCAGGTGATTCCACACATTACCGACGAAATCAAACGGCGCATAAAACTGCTCGCCGAAACCGGCAAGTACGATGTGGTTATTACCGAAATTGGTGGAACCGTTGGCGATATTGAGTCCTTGCCCTACATAGAATCCGTTCGCCAACTCAAATACGAATTGGGTGTCGGCAATGCCGTGGTGATTCACCTTACGTTGATTCCTTTTCTAAGTGCCGCCGGTGAACTCAAAACCAAACCCACGCAGTATTCGGTTAAAACCCTGCTGGAACAAGGCGTTCAACCCGATATTTTGGTTGGCCGCACCGAACACCCCCTAGGTCCGGATATCCGGGCTAAAATTGCCTTGTTTTGCAACGTGTCTGTAGATGCGGTAATTGAGTCCATTGATGCAGAGAGTATTTACGATGTGCCTCTGCTTATGAAAAAAGAAGAGTTGGACCGGGTGGTCATGGAAAAGCTAAACATTAGCGGTTACGGCGAACCGGATTTGGAAAGTTGGGAGTCCTTTTTGTATACCCTTAAACATCCCTTACGCGCGGTACGCATTGGCATTGTCGGAAAATACATTGAACTCAAGGATGCCTACAAGTCCATTTCCGAAGCGCTGATTCATGCCGGAGCCGCCAACCGTTGCAAGCCCGAAATTGAGTGGATACATTCCGAAGATTTACAAGACTTAAGCGAGGAAGACTTTTTGACCAGAATGAAAAAGCTGGACGGGATTTTGGTAGCGCCGGGCTTTGGAAATAGAGGCATTGAGGGGAAAATCCGCGCTGTACATTTTGCCCGTACCCACCGTATTCCATTCTTTGGTATTTGCCTTGGCATGCAATGCGCAGTTATTGAATTTGCAAGGAATGCCGCAGGCCTGGAAGAAGCACATTCGGCAGAATTTCAGTCAAGAGCCGCTCATTTGGTCATAGATTATTTGCACGGCCAAAGCGAGGATGTGGAAAAGGGAGGAACCATGCGCTTAGGGGCGTTTGATTGCTCCTTGGAGTCCGGCAGCTTGGCTCATAAAGTATATGGTAAGCAACGGATAAGCGAAAGGCATCGGCACCGCCTGGAATTTAACAACCAGTATCTGGACCGACTGCAAGAAGCCGGCATGCTGGCCAGCGGACGCCATCCCGAACTCGGTTTGGTAGAGATTGTGGAAGTTCCCGACCACCCTTGGTTTATTGGAACCCAGTTTCATCCGGAATACTCCAGTACCGTAGATGCGCCACATCCTTTGTTTGTACATTTTGTTAAGGCTGCTATGAGCTAAATCAACGAAGCAATTCGTTGAATCGCGTACCCAGGCCCACCAAAAGGGTAGGAGATAGAACCCCTGTTTGGTTTACTTGCATGGCCACATCGAATCTGAAATTAAACCACTCCAAACTTGGTATGGCTCCCAATAGGTTGTCAAATCCAAGATAGACTTCGGTGTAGGGAGTTACGCTTTGGTTGAACATTACTAAGAAGTTCACACCTCCGTAATAGTTCCATTTTAAGTGCTTGATACCCGGAATTCGGTTCAATAAAAAGCCGTGAAAATCGTGCTGATAGTGTCCTTCCACGTAACTGTTTTGTGTAGAGTAGCGGTAATAGTCTAAAGCCCTAAACTGATCTAAATAGGTAGCATTGGCCGCCGAACCCAAAAAATAGGTTTGTTCGCCCAAAAAATGCACAAAATCCAAATAGGTCATTTCGCGGGCATGGATAAAAATTCCGGTACGTAAAATAAAGGAGGTTTCTCCAACCGCACCAAACGAAACTCGGTCTGAGGCTGAAAGCTCCAACAGGCTATAATCCAACTTGCTACCTAAAATTCCCGGCACTCCGCTGTTCAAGAATAAAGAAAATACCGGGTAGTCTGACTCTAGGACCTCTTTATTGCCTAAGTGTCTAAGAAATTGCTGACCGGGTTTTAGAGTGAGTCCAAGCCGAAACCATGTGCCTTGGTGACCATAAAGTCTATGATCTGCCGAAAGTGTGCTGTTTGGATTGTTGGGAGTAAAGCCATTGCCCAAGGAGAAAAAGGAAAAGTCGGCGGTGTTTTCTACGGTAGTTCGTTTGGCCCATTCCATGCCTGCCGAAAGGTAAAGTCCATTTATAACCTCTCGTTCATAATTAAACTTAACATACTCTTTTCGGTATAATTTCATGAAATTCTGCCGAAAAAAGAGGGAGTAAAAGGTGTTTATAATGGAGTTGATGGGTTCCGAGTTGTTGATTTGAAACATGTAGCTGCCGCCTTCTAAATCGAAAGACTGTAGGCTGCTTTCTGACCAAAGCCGGGTGCTTAACCTGCCTTTGAGCCTTTGGTCCGAAAACCCGTAACGTAAGATAGGTTCCACTTCCATGTGCCAAAGGCTGGGCCAGCTTTTGGTGTATTTTACCGACTGTTTCATTACAAAACCTTCCACCGTATTGTATTCTAGCTTGTCGTTGAGTAGACCGTCAAAATACAGGCTGCTTCGCTTTTTTCGGTTTTGAAAGGTATGGCCAATTATGGCTGCATACCAACGTATGGGCCTGTTCCTAGTCCGACTTAGACTATCGTAAACCTCCCGACTGGTGTAGGGAAGGTTCAGCAAACTGTCTTCGGCACACAAGCTTGCGTTTTCCTCAGGGCTTAGACAGGTAAAATGCTCCCAATAGACTTCGTCGTAATTCAGCGCTTGCTCCGACAGGCGATATCCTTTTCTGGCCATTCCTTTAGGAAGACTATCCATGCTTTTGTAGTTGTGGTAGCTTGCCTGGACGTCATATTGCAAAACAGTCCCGTAGGCCTTTTTCCAGGCTTGGATTTCTAAGCTGGAGGGTAGCCAACCTAAGTCGGTTAAGGCGCTTTCCATATGCAGGCTCAAGCTGTCTACACGGTATAAACCCGTCGATTTTAAGGCTTTTAATTCGGCACGGGTGATTTGCCAACTGCCTTCTTCCAATACCAAAGTTCCGGTCCATAAGGGCTGAAATGGATTTTTGGGTTCTACCGCCACATGCACCATTCTTCTGCCATTTCTATAGAAATAGCCAATAAGTCTGTAATTATAGTTTACCATGGCTCCCCAGCCTATGGGTGATTGATAAGGAATGTCCGAGAAACCCGGAAGTGCAGAGCGGCTATCGTATAGGCTAAACTCGTGCCAAGCTCTTGCTTGCCTAGAAAAACTTTGTTCCAAGCCTCGGTATCTATAACCTTCTATGTGTTCTGAAAATCCTCTGGGCTGGTGGCCAAAATAGAGCGAGCTTATGGATTGACTTAAATAATTTGAGCCGGTTTCGGAACTATCCGGAATAACTTCCCAAAGCCAAAAGCGCGGATAGGGTTTGGCCAAGGGAACGCCCACCCGCAAAATGGTTTCGGCACGGCCTTGGTAATTGCCGGGTGCGGTTAGGTTCCAAATCCTTCGCCTTATGGCTTCCCGAACAGCAAACAGCTCAGGCTTGTCGTTCGCTTGAATTTCCGGCCAAGAAAGTGCTTCGCTTTGCTTTTTGGTTAATTGCAGCCGAATTTCGGTGCTTAGGCTGTCGGTTTTAATTTTTGCAAGTATTCCGGAAAACCTGGGGTCTTTTAAAAAAACCAAGATTTTTTGGTCTTCCGGCAGTTTTAGCCGAAAAGCTCCCTCAAAGTCGGTAATAAGTGCATGGTTGTAACCGCGTCCCCTAAATTCTAAGGCAACAAAAGCTACGGGCTGACCCTTGGGGTCTACAAGTTGTCCTTTTATGTCTAAATCGTGCTGGGCATGAGCCAACACTTGTAAGCAAAGGCATATTACCCAAAATCCCCGTAGGAGCAACTTCATCGTTCTAAAGATACGGCTTGAGCATGCGCAGGCCAAGTCTTAAGATGCTTATTTTTGATGCATGAGCAAATGGTATACCAATATTGGAAAATTATGGATGCATCAAGACGGTGCCTCGCCTTTAAAAGGAAAATCAATGCAAGAACCCCCATTTTTGGATGGGGCTTGGATGCAAGTAAATGAGGAAGGCAATATTCAAGCCATCGGCACAGGAGAAGCTCCGGTATTGCCCGGCGACAATCAATTCAATATGGAGGGAAGCTGGGTTTTTCCTGCGTTTTGCGATAGCCACACCCATTTGGTTTTTCCGGAATGGAGGCCCGAAGAGTTTTTGTACAAGATTCGGGGCATGTCTTATGCCGAAATAGCTCAAAAAGGGGGCGGGATTTTAAATTCCGCTCAAAAAATGGAAATGGCCGAGGAAAATCATCTGTTTGCCGCAGCCCTGCGGCGATGTCATGAATGCATGGCCTTTGGTACAGGAGCTCTCGAAATTAAATCAGGCTATGGACTTAGTTTGGAATCCGAACTTAAAATGCTTCGGGTCATTGCCCGACTTAAAGAATCTTTGCCTATTCCAGTGAAGGCTACGCTGCTTGGGGCTCATGCCTTGCCTCCCAAATACAAGAAGCGCCGCGAGGATTTCATTGACATGATTGTGCACCGGCTTATTCCTGCCGCCGCCGCAGATGGACTGGCCGACTACGTAGATGTGTTTTGCGATACCGGCTTTTTTACTCCAGAAGAAACGGAGCGCATTTTAGAAGCCGGCGCCCGCTTTGGGTTACGAGGAAAAATTCATGCCAACGAACTCGGCAACACCGGAGGTATTCAGGCCGGAGTGGCTCATCAAGCCCTAAGCGTAGATCATTTAGAGCATACCGGGCCGGAGGAAATTCAAAGTCTGTTGAATTCCAACACCATTCCCACGCTTCTGCCGGGTACGGCATTTTTCTTAAAAATGGACTATCCACCGGCACGCACCATGGTAGATGCCGGATTGCCCCTCTGCTTGGCCACCGATTACAATCCTGGATCCTGCCCCTCAGGAAATCCTTGGTTTATTTGGTCTTTGGCTTCCATATACATGGGTTTGGAACCCGAAGAGGCCCTCAGCGCCTTGAGCCTAAACGGCGCTCATGCCATGGAACTGCAACACAGTCATGGTAGTTTGTGGTCCGGTAAAGTAGCTTCCTTTATTTCTGTAGAACCTATGGAAACCCTCGCCATGGTACCCTACCGATTTGGAAGTGGTCTAAAATACAGGGTTTTCATTCAAGGAAAGGAATACAACCCCTGAGCCAAGAAATCCATCTATATTTGTAAAGAATAAATAATTGCTGCTTATGCGCCTGTCTTTTACACATATTGTGCTTAGCCTAATTGTTGCTGCGGGTAGCTTCTCGTGCAGCGGAGAAGACCCCATCGATGTCAATGCCTATTTTCAAGGGAAAAACCTTTTGTTTTGCGGAGATAGAGAAGGTAAATTTCAAATTTTTCGTTGGACTCCCGACTCACTTAAGTTGGTTACCTCCGATTTGGAATACCACCACTGGCTGCCGGAACCACATCCCGACGGAACAAAGTTCATTTGCTTTAAAGGGCCCATTATGAACGGTTTTAATACCAGTGAGCTTTGGCGCTACAATTTGGACGGTTCTAAAGCCGAACAACTCATTAGCCTTCAACAGAACAACTGGCTTTCGATGCACCATGCCAAGTACTCTCCCGACGGACGCTGGATAATTTTGAACGTTGAAATGCTCGACGAAGAAACCGGCGAAAATCGCTGGAAGATTTTCGTTTGCGACAGCTTGGGGCAAAACCCTAGAAACATCTCTTCCGATGGAAGAATGTACTATGAACCTTCTTTTAATCCTGGGGGAGGGCTTGAAATAGTATACGCCGCTTGGCCTCAGGGAGAAACCCAGCCTTTTACCTACAATGCGCGCTGGTCGCTCGAAGTCCATACCGGTAGAATCGACACCTCCAATTGGACCATTGTCGATGAAACTCGATTGACCGATGACGACTATTGGAATGCCGGACCGGCCATGACTTCCAATGGGCAGCGCATTGCTTACACCGAAGTAGAAGACCAACTCTATCCCAACCAATCCGCTAATTTGTTTTCCGTTTGGAACAATGGAGAAGAACTAACCGAGTTATTAAGAGATGGAAGGGCAAACTATTATCCGAGGTGGACCTCCGACGATCAGCAATTGCTGTTTCACCGATTGGAGTATGAACGATACGGCATATACACCGTAAGTTCCACAGGAGGAGGTTTGGTACGCGTTATTCCTGACGAAGACAACAACTACCTATACCCGGTAATGGTGCCCTAAGGCAAACGCTAAGGGTATACCTATGCATTATTTTTTTCGGTCTTATGCACCGATTTTATGGGTTCTTTTCGCCTGGACCGGACTTTCTGCCCAAGACTGGCTTGGGTACCATACGTCCAATTATGCCGGTATTCATGCCGTAGGTTACAACCCTGCTTTCCTGGCCGGAAACAACTACAAAATGGATGTAAGTCTCTTGGCCGCGCACCTTAGGGTGCAAAACAATTTTGTGAATCTCGATATTCAAACCCTCCTTAATCCTGAGGAAACGTTCAGCGAGCCCAACTTCGATGAACGGTACATGTACTACAGCGACCACAAGGACTTTTATGACGTCTTTGTAAACCTTCATGTACAGGCGCCGGCTTTTATGTTCCAACTCAACGAAAGAACCTCCTTTGGTTTTGCCCCGGCCATCCGCAGCTTTACCAATGTAAACCGAATAGACCAAAACCTTGCGCGCCTTATTGCAGAGGGCCTTGATTACCCGCCTCTGTTCAACCAGGAATTTGGAAACCGATGGAGCCAGGGCAGCACCAATTTATGGGCTCAATACAGTTTTACTGGTGCCACAACCCTTTACGATAACGGTATGTTTCGTCTTAAAGGGGGACTAACCCTACACTTGCTTCAAGGCTTGGCAGCTGGTGTGCTTTATGGCAACGGGTATAATTATATTTTTCATAACCAGGATACCCTGTCCATGAGGCGTCTTCAAGGCGAATTGGTGCTTTCTCCTGCTTTGGCCAATCAAAACTTTGGTTTTGGATTCGATGGTGGGCCGGGCTTTGGCTTGGATGCAGGCCTTATCCTTGAAATTATTCCCGGCAGCTACGAACGCGACGGACTCATTCGTCCCAAACGCTACCAAGAACACTGGGGCTTGCGTACCGAAGATGAAACCAACTACGCCGTGCGCCTTGGAATTAGCTTTGGAGATATGGGCTTTATTCCTTATCCGGTGCATCCCAGCTCAGCTAATTTTGAGGTAAGCCAAGATTCTATTCCGCTTTCCATTTTTGATGGCGTAGAAGGCCCGGCCGACCTGGGCGAAATGTTGGAAAATAATTTTCAAGGAGTCAATCCAAACGACTCCACCCTGCTTATGTGGCTGCCCGGAAGAATCGATGCCTTTGTTGATTTAAAACTCAATTACAACCTAGGACTACATTTCGGGGGGCGATTTGCCCTCTGGACTGGAGAAGCCAACGCCTTTAAAAACCATTATTTGCATCAATTTACCGTAACTCCCCGCTGGGAAATCAAATGGTTTGGGGCTTACAGTCCGCTGTCCTTCGATCATATGGGCCTGGTCAATTGGGGCCTTTCTCTCCGAGCAGGGCCTGTAGTTATTGGCTCAGGCGATTTACTTAGCAATCTGCTCAAAACCCGCTATTCCGGCATTAGTTTTCATTTTGGCCTACGTTTGTTGTTCCCTAACATCAACACCAGTTCCAGAAACCCGGGTTGCGATAGCTTTGACCGTTCGTACCTCAAAGGAAAACCGTAAACATGGCACACCTCAACATTGAAATAAAGGCGCGCAGCAAAAAAAGCCAAAAGCAATACCAAACATTGCTCCGTTTAGGGGCCAAAGACTTGGGTGTCGATCACCAAACCGATACCTATTTTGAGGTGCCTCAGGGCCGGCTTAAATTGCGCCAAGGAAACATTGAAAACAGCCTGATTTTTTACCAACGTCAAAACAGCGAGGGGCCAAAAGCTTCGGATGTGCACCTAAGCCGCCTTCCTAACGACACGGATTTGCGGCCTGTTTTGTTGGCCGCTTTGGGCGAAAAAATCACGGTACGAAAAGCCCGTCGAATTTTATTTATAGACCACGTTAAGTTTCATATTGACCAGGTAGAAGGCCTTGGCGATTTTGTCGAAATTGAGGTTATTGACAAAGGTAGGTCAATGAAAACCAGTGATTTGCAAGATTTGTGCGAACACTACATGCAGCTGTTGGAAATTGAGGAACAGGATTTGGTGGCTGAATCTTACAGCGATTTATTGGCTTTGGGAGGCCCGGCCGCCTTATAGTTTTTCGAACAATTAAGTGCCTGCTAAGGCGGCCGCCGGGCCCTTGGCTATACTCCCCCTTAGCCAGGCAGGCCAAAAAGGCAGCTGCGGGGCTTCCTGTGGTCGCCGCGCT
>CAZJFM010000017.1:31232-46052 GCA_964545365.1 uncultured Candidatus Competibacteraceae bacterium
CCTTAGCCAGGCAGGCCAAAAAGGCAGCTGCGGGGCTTCCTGTGGTCGCCGCGCTGCTGCTCTTTTTGGCGGCTGCCTCCCAAAGGCGGGGTGCCGCCGCGGTCCCTGGCCCATGATTTTTGTTTTCTTGCTGTGCATATTTGCGCTATTTTCCAGCGAATCATGGTTCAGTGGTCTAAAAGCCTCATTTGTCCAAAAAAAACACGGAAACATTGCGCAAAACCTATCGTTTCTGTGGCTCGAAGATGTAGTCTTAGGAAACAATGTTCAAATCTCTCGAAAGGGAAGATTTTATAACTTGTAAATGAGAACCTTGCCACAAGGCTTCGGCATAGACTTAAGGTAAAGTTGCCGCTAGAATAGCATCGCAAGCACGTGCTCATTATCTTAGCGCTCAAATTTGGCAATTATGATGACCACACTAGCCATTATTATCTTTATTCTGGGCTATGCAGCCATTACTTTGGAACACCCATTGCGGGTAAATAAAACGGCTCCGGCTTTGCTCACTGCCGGGCTTATTTGGACGGTTTACATGCTTATGGGTCCCGGTGGCGAAGACTTTCAGCATGGCGTTATACACCATCTTAGAGAGCATTTGGGCGAAACTGCCGAAATCCTATTCTTCCTCTTGGGAGCTATGACCATTGTGGAAATCATTGATGCACACCAAGGGTTTAAACTCATCACCAACCGAATCAAAACCAAGAATCAAAAGAAGTTGCTTTTGATTTTGTGCGTGGTCACGTTCTTTATGTCGGCTACCTTAGATAACCTTACCACAGCTATTGTAATGGTGTCTTTGTTGCGCCGCCTTATTCACGACAAAACCCAGCGCATGTTTTTCCTGGGTATGATTGTGATTGCTGCCAATGCCGGTGGAGCTTGGTCACCCATTGGTGACGTTACCACCACCATGCTTTGGATTAAAGGCCAAATCACCGATGTTAACATCATCAAAACCCTTATTATCCCTAGTTTGGTTTGCATGATTGTTCCCGTAGGTGTGGCCATGATGATGCTCAAAGGCGATGTTATTCGCGCCGATTACGATTACGACGAAGCCAGCAAAGCAGAACGGGTTAAAGGGTCGCGTTTGATGTTTTTCTTAGGGGTCGGAGGCTTACTTTTTGTGCCTGTCTTTAAAGTGTATACCCACCTTCCTCCTTATTTGGGCATGCTCATTTCGCTCTCTGTTATTTGGGCGGTTTCAGAGTTGCTTCACTTGGATAAGGAAGAAGAAGAACGTAAAGAGTACACGGCCATTCATGCCCTTACTAAAGTAGACGTGCCCTCGGTATTGTTCTTTTTGGGCATTTTGTTGGCTATTGGTGGTTTAGGTGCCATGGGCTTGTTGAATCAGTTTGCTGCATGGATGGATCAGGTGTTGCCCGACAAAGGCGCTGTGGCCTTAGCCATTGGTGCAGGGTCTGCCATTATAGATAACGTTCCCTTGGTGGCAGCCGCTCAAGGAATGTATCCTATGGCTGAAGCTGCGGGAGGCATTATGGGGCAGGACGGCTATTTCTGGGAATTTTTGGCCTACACCGCCGGTACGGGTGGGTCTATGTTGATTATAGGCTCGGCCGCAGGCGTAGCGGTTATGGGCATGGAAAAAATCGACTTTTTCTGGTACGTTAAAAAGATTTCCTGGTTGGCTCTTTTGGGCTATCTGGCAGGTGCAGGAACCTATATGTTGGTGCAACCTTGGTTTGCACACTAATTTCTAAAGCACAATTACACGATACATCCCCAAAATATTGGGGATTTTTTTGCGCTAGGGATAGAGCCCGGGAGCGGGATTGAGGTTTGGCCCGCATCGGCGTGCCTTTTGGCGGCGGCGCTTTGCAAGCCCCCAAAAGGCCGTCCGTGCGTGGCCAAACCCAATCCCCGAAGGGTGAAAGCCCGGTGCACCGGCCCTTAGGACGGGGCAAGCGCCTTAAAAAAAACAAAAAAAAGGAAACTACGGCATACATTTTGCGTTGGTAGTAATAGGAATGACCTATTTTTACTACATGTGGCGGTATGTATTGATGGCTTGGCTTCTTGTGGGATCGGGTATGGCATGGGCGCAAGGCGATAAAATGATACCGGGAACGCTCTATTTGACCAGTGGAGATTCCATGTCCGGTTTTTTTGACCCGTTTAAGGAAGAGCGTTTGAGCCGTTCGGTGAAGTTTACGCCCAACATGGATACCTATCCTCAGCGTTACAATGCCCGCGAAGTGAAGGCTTTTGAATTGGATGAGCGCCGTTTTGAATCGCATGTGGTGGACGAACGCGAACAGTTCATTAAAGTAGAGCAAGGCGGTGAATTGGTGTTGTATAGCCTTAAGGATAGAGTAAAAAAGCGTGGAGATTATGTGACTATTGTACGTTATTTTGTGCGTAGAGAAGGCTCAAACAAAATCCACGAAATCACCGACAGAAATTTTAGAAAGGAAATACCCATACACATTGCCGACCATACCGAATTGGCTGCGCAGGTGCGCGACAAATTTTATGAATTTTCGGACTTGCAAGCTTTGGTAGAGGCATACAATACATGGGTTGAAAAGGGCCGTCCTGCCACCTCCTGGACCAAAGAAAACGGCAATTATACCATTGATGTGAACCATGAACCTGAAGTGAAAGCGGCGCCTGAGAAGGATTTACCCACGGGACGTTTTGGGGTGGAAGCTACCGCCGGTCTTTCCTTAAACATCATGGAGTTTGATGAATATGCCTACAATAATGTTTTGAGCTATGCGATTAGCAGCCCCGGACCCGGATATCAATTGAGTTTGGGCCTGCGCTACAGGATTAGTGAGCATTTTTGTTTGCGGGGTGGTGTTTCTCATTTTAATAAGTCCTTTCGTATTGAGTATCCCGGAACGGACATTACAACGGGGGAACAATTTAGGATTACCGAAACTTGGAGCAATCGATTTTTTAGTGGCTATGCCATGGCAGAATATCAGTCGCAAGACTTCTTTTTTGGCGGTGGCTTTGATTTAACTTTTGCCCAAACAAGCAGTCAAAGCTTTAGAGCGGCTTCGTTGGCCAATGGAGATGAGTTTGACCTGAATGGCTCGCTTTTGATTGCTCAGGTGGAGCCCCAATTTGATTTTGTTATGAATATGGGTTTCAACCTTTCGACAGACGATGGTAAATGGCGGTTTAGGCCTCATATTGGCTACCACATTCCATTGAACCGTCTATTTACCTTTAGAGAGGATCTTACCGGTGGCCTAGGGCAAGAATTGAACGGTTCCTATCCGGTATCTCAGTTCAATTTCCGGATTGGCTTAATTGTGGAGTACGGCTTGAATTAAAAAAGCCGGCATGTACAACACAAGGCCGGCTTTTTACTTTTTGTGATTTTAGGGTTTATACGTCAATTTTGGCGTATTTGGCATTTTGTTCGATGAACTCTCTGCGCGGTGGCACATCGTCGCCCATAAGCATGGAGAAAATGCGGTCGGCTTCGGCTGCGGAGTCTATGGTTACCCGCCTTAAGGTACGGGTATTTGGGTCCATGGTGGTTTCCCACAGCTGGGTGGCGTTCATTTCACCCAAACCTTTGTACCGCTGAATGTATAGGCCGGACTCTTTGCCATCTACCGTTAATTCTTGGGTAATCCGTTGTCGGTCGTCTTCGGACCAGGCATAGGTTTCTTTTTTGCCTTTACGGATTAAATACAAAGGAGGGGTGGCGATGTAGACATAGCCTTGTTCTATCAGCTCTTTCATATAACGGAAGAGCAGGGTAAGGATAAGGGTAGTAATGTGGGAGCCATCGACGTCGGCGTCACACATAATAATGATTTTATGGTAACGAAGTTTGGTTAGGTTTAGGGCCTTAGAGTCTTCTTCGGTACCTATAGAAATGCCAAGGGCGGTGAAGATGTTTTTGATTTCTTCGTTCTCGAAAATCTTGTAGGAAAGGGCCTTTTCTACGTTTAGGATTTTACCTCTAAGGGGCAAAATGGCTTGGAATTTTCGGTCACGGCCTTGTTTAGCGGTTCCTCCGGCCGAGTCGCCCTCCACCAGATACACCTCGCATTTGGATGGGTCTCGCTCGGAGCAATCGGAAAGCTTACCGGGCAGTCCGGAACCCGTAAAGGCTCCTTTGCGTTGAACCATTTCACGGGCCTTTCGTGCAGCATGCCGGGCTTGAGCGGCCAGTACCACCTTATTGATGATGGTTTTGGCTTCTTTGGGGTTTTCTTCCAAGAAATTGGATAGAGCTTCACCAACTGCTTGGTCTACAGCTCCGGAAACTTCGGAGTTGCCCAGTTTGGTTTTGGTTTGACCCTCAAAGAGAGGTTCGTGTACCTTAACCGAAATAACGGCGGTAAGTCCTTCTCTGAAATCATCCCCGGCAATTTCAAATTTCAGGGATTTGAGCAGGCCTTCTTTTTCGGCGTAGTTTTTAAGCGTGCGGGTAAGGGCTCGACGAAAACCGGCCAAGTGGGTTCCACCTTCGTGGGTATTGATGTTGTTGACGTAGCTGTGGATGTTTTCGTTATAGGTGGCGTTGTATTGAAAGGCCACTTCTACGGGAATACCGGATTTTTCTGTTTCCAGATAAATGGGCACGGGAATAATAGCTTCGCGGGTGCCGTCAAGGTATTTAACGAATTCCATGAGACCTCCTTCGGAGAAAAAGGTTTCTTCTTTGGCTTTGCCTTCTTCGTCCAGGTTTCTATGGTCAAACAAGGTAAGGGAAATACCCTTGTTCAAATAAGCCAGTTCGCGCAAACGGGCGGCCAAGGTGTCCCAAGAATATTCGGTATGGGTAAAAATGGTGCCGTCCGGCGTAAAGGTAATGGTGGTGCCGGTTTTGTCGGTGGTGCCAATTTCGCGTACCGGATATTTGGGGATACCAATTTCGTATTCTTGCTCAAATACTTTTCCTTCCCTATGGACTTCTGCCCTTAAATGGGTGGAGAGGGCATTTACGCAGGATACCCCAACGCCGTGCAAACCTCCGGAAACCTTGTAGGAGTCTTTATCGAACTTACCACCTGCATGCAGGACGGTCATAACCACTTCCAAGGCCGACCTTTTTTCTTTGGTATGCATTCCGGTGGGAATGCCCCTTCCGTCGTCCGATACCCGAATCGAGTTGTCTTCTAGGATATGTACTTCGATAGTAGAAGCATGACCGGCCAAAGCCTCATCTATGGAGTTATCGACCACCTCATAGACCAAATGGTGTAGACCTTTGGCGCTGGTGTCTCCAATGTACATGGCAGGACGTTTACGTACTGCCTCTAGTCCTTCTAGAATTTGAATATTGTCCGCGCCATAACTGCCCGGCGCTGCTGATTTCATCTCTTCGCTCATAATCCACTTTATACAGAGCTACAAAGATAGGCATTTGATTCGCTTGAAAGGCTTATGCAGCAAGGCTTTGAATAGGTTTTTTCAACATTTAAGGCAGCTTATTAACAATTTCTTTAAAGTGATAGGTGAGCCATGCCGCAAGGCCTCCGCCACCAAGTCCTAAACAAAAAGAAATAGCGCTCCTAAGCAGTCCTTCTTCCATCCACCAACCCAGCAAAAGCCAAGCGCAAGACATACCCAATCCAAAGCCAACCACTATGGGAAAGCTCCTGGGCTTAAGCAGCTCTCTTTCGCTGGGTCTATAATCCATTTTTTGAGCAAGATAAACCAACAAAAGGGTTAGGCATAAACTAGCTACAAAGCTGTTCCAAGCCACCACTTCCCAAAAATTCAACGAAGCAAACCAATCTAAAAACATAAGGTATTGTACGCTTTCTTTGTTCCTGTGTTTCAGATCCGTTCCACCATTATTGAAATGGCTTGGCCCCCAAAGCCTTGGGCGTTTATCATGGCTCTGTGTATTTGCCGTGTGGCCAAGCTGCTGTCCGGACCTTTAGGCCAAGCTTTACCTTGAACCAATGCTTCCCACACCCAGGCCAGGCTTTGCATACCGGAGGCACCCAGCCCGTGACCAGTAAACCACTTGGTCCCTGTAATTTGAGGAGAGGAATTGCCCCAAATGGCCTGACATGCTGCCCACTCCGCATCGTTTCCTTTGGGAGTCCCCGGAAAATGGCCTACCACTAAGTCCGGTGCTGTCCCTGCGTTTGCCATGCATTGTTCCATAGCTTTTCTTAGGGCTTTCCCCTCCTGCGAAATGCCCGTAGGGCTTGGGCCTTCTTCTTTACCAACCCCAAAACTTATGCAACGAATGGCAGTACTTGACGGCTCCTTGCTAAGAATACAGCCAATGGCTTGAGAAGCCAAAACGGTTCCCTTGTTAGATAGCGGCCAAGGCCCTAAGTTGGAGTCGGTGCAGAGAATTCCTGTTGCTTTGAGAAGGGCTTGGGTTTTTGGGTGGATAGGGTATTCTGAGGCAACTACCCAAGCCTGGCTGCAAAATCCGGCTTGAAGCCAGGCAAGTCCATTCAAAACAGCTTGCAAACCGGAACTACAGGTTTGGCTGCTATGCAAAGCCGGTCCTTGGAAAAATCGGCGGCTTAGTTGACTGGCCAAAAAGCCTGGAGTAGTGTAGGGGCTAAACTTAGGACCATGTTGGGCTTCGAACCAGTAAGACTCCGCACCACGAGCCGAACCGGTGAACAATGCGGTGTCCTTTTCTTGCTTCAATTCAGGAGGCCTTTGGGCATATAAATCCAAGGCCTGCTGCAGGTAATGCGGGCTGCGGTTTTCTTTTTGCCACTCCGGCCATCGATTCCACCACCCTCGGGAATCCCAAAAAAAAGGAGACTCAAGGCCAAGGCTAGGTTCGGGCATGGAATCCATGGACCTTAGGTCATTTATGTAGATGCTTTCAAGGGCCATGTTTGAGCTAAGGTTTTTAACCGGTCCAACAAAAAGTCCAACTCATCCGGTTGGATTCCATAGGGCGGTATAATATATACTACGGAGCCCAAGGGCCGCATCAACAATTCGTGGGCAATACACCAAGCATAGATTTTCTTCCGTGCCGGATTGTTGTAAAAGTAGCCCTTATAGTTGCTCGCTAGGTCAAAGGCAAAAATGTTTCCTTTTACGCGGACCTTGGGTAAGTGGTCGGAGGCGTTCCATTCTTCCGCTTTTGTTGCTAGGCTTGCGTACAACCATTGCATGTGAGCTTGGGTTTCCGGTTGCTCCAAAATATCTAAACTGGCATTTGCTGCAGCACATGCCAAGGGATTGGCTGTGTAGCTGTGCCCATGGTAAAATAGCTTTTGGGCATTATCGGTGTGGAATTCTGCTGCAATGTGCTCCGAAATCAAGGTGGCTCCCATGGGCAAATAGCCTCCGGTTAATCCTTTGGATAAGGCCATTAGGTCCGGTGTGCCGCACTGTTCGGAGGCCAACAGTGTTCCGGTGCGGCCAAACCCGGTGAGGACTTCATCGGCAATACACAGAATGTTTAATTCTCGACAAAGGCCCAGTAACCTTTTCAGTGGTTCGGCTTCGTACATACGCATGCCTGCTGCTCCTTGCACTAAGGGTTCGTAAATGAAGGCCGCCGGTTTCTTTTCTTCTAAAAAACATTTAAGGGATTCCCAATCGGTTTGTGGGCCCGGTGGCTCAATATATTCTACAGGCGCAAGCAGCGACTCAAAGGGGCGAACAAAGACATCTCGTTCTCCGGTGGCTAAGGCCCCCAGGGTGTCGCCATGGTAAGCGCCTTGTAGAGCCACAAATCCTTTTTTGGAAATCCCTTGATTTACAAAATATTGCCAAGCAAGCTTGAGGGCGATTTCCACGGCTGTAGACCCATTGTCGGAATAAAACACTTTTCCCTTTGGCGCTCCTTCCAAGTGCAAAAGTCTCCCTGCCAACCGCACGGCCTGTGGATGGGTGAATCCGCTAAAAATCGCATGCTCCAACTGTTCGAGCTGCTCTTTTATTTTTTGATTGATGTAGGGGTGCCCATGGCCATGTAAGTTTACCCACCACGAACCGGAGGCGTCTAAATAGCGCTTGCCTTCGGAATCATAAAGCCAAACTCCCTCGCCTTTTGTAAGCACAGGCAGCAGGCCTTCCTCCATAGGTCGACTGAATGGATGCATAATCCATGCTTGGTCTAAATTGGAGAGGGACTCACCAGACATAGGGAACTGCATTAAATTGGGAAACTTCCCGGGCCCAATGCCTTAAACCCGTAGATTTGGGATCCTCCAGTTGAGGTAAATCCGGGAGTACCGGTACATTTGGGTATTGAGTACAAATGATTTCCTTATTGTCTAAAAATGGGGCACCACTAAACACCAGGCCTTGAATGGGAATTCCGGCGTGCTTGCAATAGGCCAAACTCAACAGACTGTGGTTAATGGCGCCCAAATAATGGTTTATAACCAGAACCACAGGAAGCTTGAGGTGTTGAATGAAATCCGCAACCGTGTCTTTTTCGTTCAAAGGAACCAACAATCCACCTGCTCCTTCTACCACCAAAGGTCTGTCTTGGGGTAGCTTAACCGAGCATGGATCTAAGCTAAGGCCTTCTTGTTTTGCGGCATGGTGCGGTGAAGAAAAGCTTTGAAGCACTTGAGCTTCGGGTAGGGTTTGCGATTCGGGAATTCCGTATTCGGAAACCAATCGAGCACGATCGGTTTCAACAGAAGCTCCGGATTGAAACGGTTTCCAATACTTGGCATTCCATGCCAGACATAGCCCGGCGGAAACCAAAGTTTTGCCTACATCGGTTCCTATCCCGGTTACGAATACTGCGGATGCGCGTCCCATATCCATTTTTTTAGTTCTTCGCACTCTTCCACGCTGTTGTGGGCATGCAAAATTATTCGGTACCCGCATTTTTCTGATGGTACTGTAGGTGGCCCAAACCACTTTAGTGCCAAATTCGAAGGGGCATTGGCTTCCGTGCACCTCAAAAAACGAAGCCAAGGGCTTTCTGAAGCCGGTAAAAAGTGGTCTGCTTGGATGCACAAGCGCTCCAAGGCAGTCCTTTTATTTTCTAAAATTTCCGGCTTTTCGAGCAGTTTTAATACCTGGTGTGCAGAAAAGGGCGAGGGCGCTGTAGTGTAAATGTACCCACGTCCGATTCCTTTAAGCAGGTTAATCAGCTCAAGATTCCCAACAATGGCTCCTCCAGAGCTGCCAAAGGCTTTTCCAAATCCATAAACACGGGCAAAAACCTCTACATCTGAAGCATATTGGCTAAACCAACCGGATCCATTGGGACCTAACAGCCCACCGGCATGCACTTCGTCTACCAACAGGCGAAAGCCATATTTTTGTTGCAATTCACCTAGGATTTTTGCCTTGGCCTGGTCTCCGCTCATCGAATATACGCTCTCTATAAGCACATACACCCTTTGGTCTTTGTGCTTTTTAAGTGCTTGTTCTAAAGAGTCCCAATCTTGATGTAGGAATTTTTGGTGCTTCGCCGGACTCAATTGCAAACCATCGCGCAAAGAGGCGTGGATTTCAGCGTCAAATAGCACTAAGTCGTTCCGTTGAGGAAGGGTTTGAAGCAACAGTAAGTTGGCCGTATAGGCCGAAGGCATCCAAAGCGCCGCCTCAGCTTTTGTCCATTCGGCAAGGCTGGACTCCAAGTCCGTATACAGGTCTAAGTTTCCGGAAACCAAACGAGATCCGGAACTTCCTATGGGAAGCTTGCTACACAAAAAGGAGTCGACTAGGTTTTGCTGAAGTTCCTTGTCATGCAATACGCCCAAATAGTCGTTGGACCAAAAATCCGCTCCTTTGCTTTCGGGCATGGGACTTTTGAAATATCCCTTTCCTTGAGCAAAAAGAATGCGTTGGCTTATATCGTCCGTTCCATTCCAAGGCTTAGGCATTGGCCATTGGCGCTTCTTGGTTTTGATCTTTAAATGCAGGACGGGGTTTTAGCCCAAACAATTGAAGCATGGTTGCGTCCTCATTAAAGTCGGGGTTAGGAGTAGTGAGCAACTTGTCTCCGGTAAAAATAGAATTGGCACCTGCCATAAAGCACAAGGCTTGTTCGGCTGCCGACAATTCGGTTCTGCCTGCCGATAAACGAACCATACTGGCAGGCATTACGATGCGTGCCGTAGCAATGGTTTTTAGCATTTCCCAGAAGGGTAGTTTTTCTTGTTTTTCTAAAGGCGTTCCCTTTACAGCCACCAAGGCGTTTACCGGCACCGATTGAGGGTGCTCCGGAAGGGTGGCCAGGGTATGCAACAAGCCTACTCGGTCGGCATCGCTTTCGCCCATACCAACAATTCCTCCACAACAGACGTTAAGACCGGCTTCTCTTACATGTTCAAGGGTGTCTAGGCGATCTTGATACGTGCGGGTTTGAATGACTTTGTCGTAATATTCCGGCGAGGTATCTAAATTGTGGTTGTAGGAATGCAAACCGGCATCTTTTAGTCGAAGGGCTTGTTCTTTATTCAACATGCCTAAAGTACAGCACACCTCCATTCCCATGGCATTTACTTGCTTTACCGCGTCAATCATGCGGTCAAAGTGCACGTTGTCTTTTACTTCGCGCCAGGCTGCTCCCATACAAAATCTGCTGCTTCCTGCCTCCTTGGCTTTAAGTGCAGATTCTACAATCTCCTGTACATTCAACAAGGGCGTTCCTTTTACGTCGGTATGGTAGCGCGCTGCTTGAGGGCAATAAGAGCAATCTTCCGGACAGCCGCCGGTCTTTACGCTCAATAGGGTGCTCATTTGCACCTCCGACGGGTCATGATAGGCTCGATGTGCCTGAGCCGCTTGAAATACCAAAGACAATAAAGGCTGGTTGAATATGGATTGTATCTCTTCGCGCGTCCAGTCGGTACGCACAGGAAAATGACTTTGACTTGCGTGCATGTTGTGTTGTTCCATAGGGCAAATTTAAACTTTCCCTTTGAGAGAAAAAGTCTTGTACTGTAAAGCCTAGTAAAGTTGCGTTTGCTAGGGTCTTAGCTTTTTAATTACTTCTGTTTGGAATATTTTTGAAGCAAGGCTTTTTCTTTTCGGCTAAGGCCATTGATTCCTTTTTCATTGATTTTATCCAATAATTCGTCTAAGGTGGCTTCCCTTTCTGCTTTTACTTCCCGGTATTCGTCATCGTTTAAGGATCGGCCATACTGTACTTTCATCATGACCGGTGCCCGTTCTTTTTGACCCGAAATTTTTTGGTACCACCTTGCCGGTTTGGCCAACCAATCTTTGCCATTTACATATTGCCAGGCATAAAAAAGTCCGGCTAAGCCTCCTCCCAAGTGGGCCAGTGTGCCACCTAAATTGCTTGCGCTTCCCAGCATCAATACATTCAGCAGAAAGTAAAAAATGGCAATATACTTTAGCCGAACCGCCCCAAACAGCAGCAGCTGCACTTGCATATTGGGATACAATCTGGCTGCGGTAAACATAAAGGCCATGAGTGCTCCGGAAGCCCCCAGCAAGGAGGATGCGCCAAACATAGCCTGGGTTCCCGGCGCTTGAAATATTAAAAAGGAAAAGAGGTTTCCTAAAATGCCACCCAAAAGGTACAGCGGCCATATTTTGGATGCACCATGCAAGGTTTGCAATAAGCCCCCCAAAAAATAGAGGAATATCATATTGAACAAAAAGTGAAAAAAGCCTTGGTGAAAAAAGGCAGCGGTAAGCAAGGTCCAAGGTCTAAAAGCAAAAGCCCCTAAATTGTAAGGCATGGCCAGCCAATCGCTAAGGATATTTCTTAAGGCCGACGCTCCCTCCGCTCCTTGAAATAAAAGCACCACAAAAAAGGCCAAATTCCCGGCCAAAAACAGCCCCAAGTTCACTACCAGCAATTGCATCACCGGCGATTTGGGCGGAACTTGCATGCCTCCCCTTCTGCTGAATCCGTATTGACTCACCTGCGCAATCTTTTAATTCGATAATAATTAAGAAACAGAAAGGCCGATAAAACACCGCCCAAGTGCGCAAAATGCGCAATTCCATCGCCGCCGCCAAAACCCGATACAATACTCACCAAAATCAATAAGGCCATCATGTACTTGGCTTTAACCGGAATAAAAAAGTACAAGTAAATGGGTTGGTTGGGAAAGTAATAGGCATAACTAAACAGCACCCCATACACCGCCCCCGATGCGCCCAACACCACCGGAATAACCGGACCTAAATAGCCCGGAACCATTAAGCTTTCCGGAAAGTATCTCAACTGAACCCAAGTAACGATCAGCTGTATTATGCCTGCACCAATGCCACTAAACATATACAAGCTCAAAAACCGCTTGGAACCCATTACATTCTCTATCACCGAACCAAACATCCACAAACCAAACATGTTAAATAGTATGTGAAATATGCTGGTAGGGTCATGCAAAAACATGTAACTCACCAATTGTATGGGATTAAACGAACCCATTTTCCCCTCCGAAACATTCGGAAAGTGCAGGGCTAGGTGCTCATACATCCACTGTCCAATCGCTTGTCCACTGCTAAAAGCAAAAAATAAATAAAATATCCCGTTGATAATCAACAGGTTCTTTATTATTGGTGGCAATATGCGAAATCCTCCCGGCCCTCTATACATGATGTTTCCAAGTTAATAATTTATCATTTCCCAAAACGCTCATCCAGCTCTTCGGTCTTTAAACTTACAATTACAGGCTTTCCATGCACCGATACCCAAGGCATGCGGCAGCGCATCAAATCCTTTACCAGCTGCGCCGCCTCCTCCTCCTTCAAGGCATAGCCTGCCTTAACAGCCATATTTGCCGCTGCTCGTTTCAACATAGAATCCAAACGGTCTTCGCGACCCAATCCCGGCTGATGCTTAAAATCTTCCATCAAACGCTCCATCAAATCTTTGAGGGATTTATTTTGCGCTTCCGGTGGAACCCCTCTAAATACCAAGGTGCAAGGGCCAAATTCCTCCACATCAAAGCCCATGGCCTGCAAATGCGGCAGCATATCTACCACCAAAGGATATTCCTGCGGCTGAAAACTCAAGGTTTCTGTAAACATGCTCAATTGCGTGCTCCGCTTTTGCGCATGAACCCGCTTTTGTAAGCGCTCATACAAAACCCTGGCATGCGCCCGGTGCTGATCCAAAATGAGCAATTGACCGCTCATTTTTACCACCAAATAGGTCTTTTTGATTTGAAAAAACGAAAATTGTTCTTCCTCTTCCGATATACCGGGCAACTGCGGCTGATTTACACTTTCCTTGCTTTGTACAGCATAAAAGTCATCCCAGTCTTTGGGCTTCTGGCTGGCTTTGGTGCTTTCAAATGGATTGTAATCGGGATTAACCCGCACTTCGGGAGGTCGAATTTGACTCAGATCTTTGGGCAACAAATGCTCAAATGCCTGTTCTTGCTCAAAATCCAACACAGGCGCTACATGAGATTTGCCTAAGGCTTGACGCACCGTGGATTTTAATAAGGTGTATATCATCCGCTCGTCTTCAAACTTCACCTCCGTTTTGGTGGGGTGTATGTTCACGTCCAAACGGTTGGGATCTACCTCCAACCGAATAAAATAGCCGGGATGCGCCTCTGCCGACATCATGTCTTTGCAGGCATCCCTTACGGCATGGTGCAGGGCCGGACTCTTAATAAACCTGCCGTTTACAAAAAAGTATTGCTCTCCACGGGTTTTTCGTGCAAATTGCGGCTTCACTAAAAAGCCCGAAATCCGCACCACCGAGGTGTCTTCTTTAACATCCACCAACTTTTCTTGGTAGCCGGCCCCAAACAAATCCGAGATTCGCTTTTTGAACGAGCCCGCAGGTAATTTGTAAACCACCTGCTTATCGTGCTGCAAAACAAAAGAAATCTCAGGGTGTATCAATGCCACCCGCTGAAATTCCTCCTGTACATGTCCCATTTCGGAACGGGCACTTTTCAAAAATTTTCTTCGTGCCGGAACCGAAAAAAACAGTTGCTTCACCGTAAAGCATGATCCGGGCAGGGGAGGGGCAGCCTCTTGAACCACCACTTTGCTGTTTTCTACCACCAAACGCGCGCCCTCTTCTGCGCCGCGGCGACAGGTAACCAATTCTACTTGGGCCACCGCAGCAATGGAGGCCAAAGCCTCGCCTCGGAATCCTTTGGTGTGGAGGTTAAACAAATCTTGTGCGGTCTTAATTTTGGAGGTAGCATGCCGCTCAAAAGCCAGCCGCGCGTCCAAATCCGACATTCCACAACCGTTATCGCGCACCTGTACCATGTGCCGTCCACCGTCGGAAACGAATACTTCAATTTCCGTGGCTCCAGCATCTACAGCATTCTCTACCAGCTCCTTAACAATGCTTGCCGGCCGCTGCACCACTTCCCCTGCGGCAATCTGATTCGCCACATCGTCGGGCAACACCGCAATCCACTGCGCTTTTGGATCCAACTCCTCTTTCATGCTGCAAAGGTAACAAGCCTAGGCCTGATTTGTTAGTGGGCGGCCTTTCCGGCTTTCCCTATTAGTTGTCTTGCCGGCCATAAGCCAAGCTAAGCAGTACGGGGTTTCGGTCTAAGGACCGAAGCTCCGCCTGCCAAGCTTGGCTAATGGCCGTCTGCACCAAGCTAATCGCTCAATCCGGGGCCGAGATCTTTAAACACATTTAATTTAAAATGTTTGCAAGTTTGGACGGGAGGCATTTTCAAGACGCAGTCCCTGACTAAAGCGTCAGGGGTTTAAGGCACGGACAAATTGAAAGGCCTTCTGACGCTGAGGTCAGGGCAGGCCGGAGTTTACTAAAGGTAAATGAGGACCCGCTGACGCACGGGTCAGGGCAAAATGCTTGAGATTTGGACGTAACGAAACCCTGACGCTACAGTCAGGGCAAGTATGCCGCCAGAAAAGCTTCCCGTCAAATTAGAACCATAACCAAAATAGCACAACCCCAAGGGCTATGCCCACAAACAATAAACG
>CAZJFM010000018.1:0-1858 GCA_964545365.1 uncultured Candidatus Competibacteraceae bacterium
AAAGAGTACACCCTTGCTACGGCCGAAAGCTGTACCGGTGGGCTTTTAGCCCAACGCATTACTTCGGTACCCGGTGCTTCTGCTGCCTTTTTAGGAGGCATGGTTTCTTACGACAATTCGATTAAAATAAGACAGCTTGGCGTACCACCGGCATACATTCAACAGTTTGGTGCGGTGAGCAAGGAAGTGGTAGAATCCATGGCAGAAGGAGCTCGAAGCATCACAGGCGCAGACTATGCCCTTTCTAGCTCGGGTGTGGCAGGACCCGGTGGTGGAACTCCCGAAAAACCTGTTGGCATGGTTTGGATTGGACTAGCCAGTCCGGAAGGGACCTATAGCAAGTGTTTTCGCTTTGGAAGCACTAGAGAGGGAAATGTGCTCAGAGCTACTCAGTCGGCCTTAAACCTGTTACGAAAGCATTTGATTGGAATGCCCTGGACAGAAAACTTTTGGGAAAACACTCCTTAAGATTCGTTTAGTTCTTTTTTCCTAATAAAAAGAAAAAGCCCAAGCCAACGTGCAGTTGAAGGCTTCCCCCGTTATCCGATAAGGCTATCAGATTGTCATCTCCATTCAAACCTAAAGGCTCTTTTTTAAATTCATGCCCAAAGTAAGTCCCACCTACAAAAAAAGAGAAGTGGGTGTGCTTGTCTTCAAAAGGTGTGAATAAAAGCTGCAACCTTAGGCTGGCAAACCAAGACATTTCTGAAATGCTTCTGGTCAAAAATCCATTATCGTATTTGGCAATTTTAATGCCATCGTAGCGAAGGGTAGTTAGGCCACCGCTCACTTCCGGCATAAAGCCCACCCCAGAAACTCCTGAAATCAAGTAGCTCAAAGAAGGTCCAAAGGACAAAAAATGGTTGTTGATATCAGAAACAGAACTCCCCTCAGTAGCACCTGGAACGGCAGGGGGCAGATAGATATTAAAACCGGTATAACGCACTACCCCTCCCAAATACAATCCTTTGAGCGTTTGATACGCATAACCCAACTGAAGGGATGCGATACCGTCAAAGGCTCTTGCATTGGCTTCGTTGGCTAAGTTATGTGGAGAGGATATTTCTGCCTGGATTAAGTGCCTATAGCCTCCCCTGGGAGCCGGTCCTGTGTTGAATTCTCCATCATACTCCACATCTTCCTGCTCCTCCAAATTTTGGGCATAGAGGTTCTCTGCTAAGCATAGGCTTAAACTCAAACATAAAACCAGAACTTGAAGCAATCTGAGCATCATTGGTTCTTCAAAGATACAACCCTCTTAATTAGATAACGGGTGTACATCTTATTCCTTGTCTTTGGCAAACAAATGTTTTTCCGGAAACAAGCGATTCCAATCGCGCCACCTAAACAACAAAACCAAAGAAAGTACAATAATTAAGGTAGATAAGGCACTGTAAAATAAAAAAACAGAGCCCTCTGGTGGCGTACTTTGCCAAAGGGACGGCACAGGCAAACTGGCATCCGGCACAGATATTATTAGTGACCCGTACAAATTATTGGCCAAGTGGTAGCCCCAAGCTGCTTCCAAACCATTGCTCAACATCACCAGCAAAGCCAACATCCCCCCCTGCCAAGCATAATAGAAAAACATGGAACCGGTGCCATAAGCTTCCACTTCTTTGTTGCCCATATGCATTAGGCTAAAAAAGCCTGCCGACAACACCAAGGCCGCCAAGCCACTCTTAGTAAGACTAAAGCTCCAGCGCATCAAAAAACCTCGGTATAAAAACTCTTCAAATAAGGTCTGAAATGGAAAAAAAACCAAGGCAATAGGCAAAAAGACCCAAAATCGGTCCGCATCAAAAGTCCAAACATGCATTGGGTTGCGGCTCAAATAAAACCAATCCATAAGACCACT
>CAZJFM010000018.1:1958-45763 GCA_964545365.1 uncultured Candidatus Competibacteraceae bacterium
CATCCAAGCCATGGGCTTAAGCCTTAAACTAAAGGCCAAAAAACCAATACCTTCTTCTGATTTATTCGTCCTGTTCTCCTCCATTTCGTCGCCAAAAATAATAAAAGGGTAGCCCCGTGGCCATAAGCACTATCCCGATTAAAGAACCCATGGGATTTTCTAATACGGAAATCAAAACCAAAGCCAAACAAAACAATACGAAGGCAGCCGGCAAAAAGGGGTAAAAGGGCACTTTAAAGGGGCGTTCACGGTCGGGCCATTTTTTTCGCAATACAAATACGCCAAAAGCACCGGCACCATAAAAAATAAATGCGGCAAATATGAGCATCTCCGTTAGGTCGTCAAAGCTGCCTGTCATTACCAATATCGATGCCCAAAACGCTTGAATCAATAGTGCATTGGAAGGACTCTTGAACCTAGGGTGCACTTTATCAATCCCACCAAAAAACAAGCGGTCTTTGGCCATGGCAAAGTAGACCCTGGGCGCACTTAAAATGGTAGTATTGGTGCTATTGAAGGTACTCACTACAATTAAGGCCGAAATAGCCAATGCTCCTCCATCGCCCATAAAGCGTCGTATTACTTCTACCGCAGCAATTTGCTTTTCGGTAAGGGCTTGTAAATCTTGCACAGGCATGATGTACAAAAAGGCCAAATGCACCAGGACATAAACCAGCATTACAAAACCCACTCCCATCACTAAGGCTCTGGGAATATTGCGGTAGGGGTTTCGGATTTCTCCACCCAAAAAGCCAATATTATTCCAGCCCTCATAGGCCCAAAAGGCAGACATTAAGGCCATAAAAAACAAACCCAACATGCCCGTTCCCACCAATGGTTCGGTTTCGGGTTGCGGTCCGGTAGACATTTGAAAGTGCAAGGTGTCCCCCGCTCCCGAACCAAAACTCAAGGCAATAATCAGTATAATACAAAGCACCACACTGCTGGCCATAATGGAAGTAATGGTGCCTCCCACGCGCACTCCAAGCACATTTAAAAAGGTGAGCAGAGAAATAAGCCCAATGGTTACCAGTTTTACCCCGAAGTTGTCGAAGGGCTCAATATATCCGAACCAGGTAATCTCTGCCCAGGATGCCGATAAAACCGGTAAAGGGTAGAACACGTTTAGGCCCTCAGCAAATACATAAGCGACAGAAGCTATGGTGGCGGTTTGGATTACAGAAAAGCTGCTCCAACCATACCAAAAGGCAAAGCCTTTGCCATACATCCGTTTAAAATACTGGTATTGCCCGCCCGGTTCCGCAATCAAGCCGGCTACTTCAGCATTGGATAAGGCGCCAATTAAGGTAATGCTGCCGGCAACTATCCAAGCCAAGATTATCCAAACCGGATTGCCCAGGTAGTCGGCCATAGCCGAAACTTTCTTAAATACGCCCGAACCAATCATGGAGCCAAATACCAAAGCAAAGGCCGCAAATAAACCTAAGCCCCTAACCAATTCTGTGGATGAACCCTGTGTTCGCATGGCTCCAAGGTACAATGATGCAATCAATTATTGAATTCGCCGCAAAAATCTTTATTGTCCATGTGCCGCCCAATTCCTTCCAATACAGCAAGCTTGCTCTTTACAGACACTTAAAATAGTCGAATGGCTCCCCACAATCTTTGCATTGATACAAAGACTTACAGGCGGTAGAACCAAACTGACTTTTCATAAAGGTATTTCGGCTTTTGCAATACGGACAGGTTACCTGCCTTTCTTCGCCAAACAAGGCGCGTTTATCGGCGCTACTGCCTTCCGGAGGAGCAATGCCAAAATCCTGCAGTTTTTGTTTGGCTTCTTCGGTCATCCAATCGGTAGTCCATGCCGGATCCAAGCGAGTCTCTATAGTCACTGCCTCTTCGCCTAATCTGGAAAGCACTTGCTTTATTTGCTGCTCAATGGTATACATGGCCGGACAACCCGAATAAGTAGGCGTTATGATAACCTTAAGCTTTCCGTCCGAACTACGTTCCAAACCACGAAACACGCCCAAGTCTTTGATAGTGAGCACCGGAATTTCCGGATCTTTCACTTTTTCTAAAGCTTGTTCTATGGTTTCGAGACTTGTCATGGGATTTACCACGTTGCATCCGGATAGGCCCTTGGCAAAAATTGCATCTCCGCCAATATATAGCCTAAATGCTCGGTATGGTGTCCCAAGTGGCCTTTTCGGTACAACCAATCCATGGGTTCGGAGGAAAGGTTGGCTTGACTGAATACCTCCCGAATGGTTTTCCACCAAAGACTTATGATTTCATCGGCTTGAAAACCGGGAATCAGCTGCTCCAACTCGGTTAACCAAGTATCTTTTTGAAGAAGCTCTCCGACATAGGGCCAAACATCGGCATACGCCTCTTGCATTTTGGCTCCGCTCTCCTCCGTTCCGTCGCCCAATCGAATGACCCATTCGCTGCTCCAGCGCAAATGATAGTTCACCTCTTTCAGCGATTTTCTGGCAATTCCTGCAATGTCCTCATCTTGAGCATGCACCAGTTTTTGCAGCATGGCATGGTGCCATGCATCGTATACAAATTGCCTCAACAAAGTGGTACCCCAATGGCCATTGGGCGTTTCTACCATTTGAAAATTGTGAAAATCAAATACATCGCGATGATATGCCAAGTCGTCCTCAGACTTTCCACCCTGAAGTTTTCCTGCATGACTCAACCACAACCGGGCTTGGCCAATTAAATCCAAGGCAATGTTGGATAAGGCGATGTCTTGTTCTAAAATGGGTCCATGACCGCACCATTCCGACAGGCGATGTCCCAAGATTAGGGCATTATCGCCCATAACCAAAGACAAGTTAAGGGCTGCTTTTTGCTTTTCCTGCTCCATTACATGTGTCCTACTTCGTCCGGTACCGTATAAAAAGTTGGGTGCCTGTAAATTTTATCCTTGGCCGGTTCGTACAAAGCTTCGGCATCTTCGGGATCGGAAGCTACAATTTGAGTTGAGGGCACCACCCAAATAGAAACACCCTCATTGCGTCTACAATAGACATCCCTTGCGTTTTCAATGGCCATAGGTGCATCGGCGGCATGCAAACTCCCTACATGCTTGTGGCTTAATCCGTTCTTGGACCGTATAAAAACCTCGAAAAGAGGCCAGTTTTGGTTGCTCATATGGTGTAATTATCAGGCTACTTGTTGATTGGCTCGTTTTTGGGCAAAAGCATTGGCCGCTTCGCGCACCCAAGCCCCATCTTCATGGGCTTTTTGTCTGGCTTCGATGCGTTCTTTGTTGCACGGGCCGTTTCCGGAGATTACCTGGTAAAATTCTTTCCAGTCGATTTCACCAAAGGTATAATGACCGGTTTCTTGGTTGTATTTTAAGTCCGGATCGGGAATGGTGAGTCCCAAGTATTCGGCTTGGGCCACGGTTTTGTCCACGAACTCTTGGCGCAGCTCATCGTTGGAGTAGCGCTTTATTTTCCAATCCATCGATTTTTGTGAGTGCACGCTATCGCTATCGGTAGGTCCAAACATCATTAAGGAGGGCCACCACCAGCGGTTTAAGGCATCTTGGGCCATGGCTTTTTGTTCCGGAGTTCCAAAGGCCATAGCGCACATAATTTCGTAGCCTTGGCGCTGATGAAAACTCTCTTCTTTGCAAATTTTGACCATGGCACGGGCATAGGGTCCGTAAGAAGTACGGCATAGTGCCACCTGATTGGTAATGGCAGCCCCATCGACCAACCAACCAATGGCCCCAATATCGGCCCAAGTAGTGGTAGGATAATTAAATATGGAAGAATATTTGGCTTTGCCTGAATGCAAATCATCAATCATTTCATCGCGACCGGCGCCTAAGGTTTCTGCTGCACTGTAGAGGTACAAACCATGTCCGGCTTCGTCTTGGACCTTAGCCAGCAGAGCCACTTTACGGCGAAGACTGGGAGCCCGGGTAATCCAGTTGGCTTCAGGAAGCATGCCTACAATTTCGGAATGGGCATGTTGCGAAATTTGCCGGATGTTGTTTTTGCGGTAGTCGTCGGGCATCCAGTCCTTAGGCTCAATCTTTTCTTCTCGTTCAATTTTTTGATTGAAACGATGTTCGAGTGTGGTAGTTTCCATAAGCTGTATAGCTGCAATTTTACAAAAAAAACACCACAGCTCTATGGAATGTTTTAAAACGGAGCACCGCGCCCGGGATAGAGGCAGGTAGCTGCCTGCAGGAGGAGGCTTGTTCGGTCCGGAGGCGAGGACGCTGCAGCTCGGCTGCAGAGCCCGGAGCCCCGAGACCGACAGCCTACTCCAAAGGCACTACCGCCGAAAGCCCGAAAAGGCGCCCCAAAAAATCCCCTCAGTCGTGTATATTTGTCCAAAACAGCCATATGCCTCGTTTTGTAGAATTGGAAGTGGCCGAAGTGCGGCCTGAAACTGCAGATAGTGTTCAAGTTGCCTTTAAAGTGCCCGAAGCGCTGAAAGAGGAGTTCGCTTTTAAGGCCGGGCAATACCTTACGCTGCGCAAAGAAATCCAAGGCGAAGACCTGAGGAGGACTTACTCGCTCTGCTCTGCGCCTCAAGACCCTTTGTTGCGGGTAGGCATTAAGAAAGTGCCCGGTGGCCGATTTTCGACTTGGGCCAACGAAAGCCTAAAAACAGGCGATAAAATTCAGGTAATGAAACCCATGGGTAGATTTACCTTGCCGGAACCGCCGCCTGAAGGCAGGCATGTAGTGGCTTTTGCTGCGGGCTCGGGCATTACTCCGGTGTTGAGCATGCTTCAGGAAGTTCTTGCCGGAGAAGAAAACAGCACCTTTACCCTGTTTTTTGGCAATAAAAATACAGGGTCCATCATGTTTAAGGAGACCTTGGAAGGTTTAAAAAATCGGTATCCGCACCGCTTTGCCTTGCATCATATTTTGAGTCGAGAAAGCATGGATATTCCGCTGTTTAGCGGACGTATTGACGGAGAACGCTGCGACGAACTGTGTCAAAAGCTGGTTCGACCCGCCGGTGGAGATACTTATTTGGTATGTGGTCCCGGCGATATGATTGAGCAAGTAAAACAGCGGTTGGTGGAGCGTGGAGTGGCTGCTGAGCAAATTAAATTCGAGATGTTCTCTGCTCCGGGTCAAAAAATGACCGACAGAGCCTTAGAAGAAAATCAGGCCCCTACCCTGTCGGGCGAAACTTCGAGGGTAACCGTGATTTTGGATGGACTGCATACCAGTTTTGACCTGGATAAAGAGGGAGCAGCGGTTTTGGACGCCGCCTTGGAGGCAGGAGCCGACGCCCCTTACGCCTGCAAAGGAGCGGTTTGCGCAACTTGCAAGGCCAAAGTGCTTAAAGGGAAAAGCCGCATGGCCTTAAATTATGCCTTAAGTCCGGAAGAAGTAGAAGCCGGTTTTACGCTGGCTTGCCAAACCCACCCGGTTGATGAAGAACTCATTTTGAGCTTTGACCATTAATTTCGGTGTGGTTTTTGTAAGAGATTTGGCATGGGGTATATCGATGGATGGAAAAAAATAAGGTGTGGTTTCGGAATTGTACTGCTGTTATGCATGCTAAGTCCCGGCCTTTGGGCACAAATTGACCGAACAGAGCAAACGGAGCGTAACCAATCCGGCAGTTCAACACTTGGAGAAGGAAAGAAAGCGCCCGGTGTTTCGGTATGGGACCGGCTAATGTTTGGGGGAGATTTGAACCTCTGGTTTGGTAATGCTACGGTTATTGGGGTTTCTCCTGCCGTTGCTTTCGATGTATCCTTAGACCAAAAATTCATAATCGGAGGTGGCCCTATTTACCAGTATACCAATTGGGTAGGCTCTCCGGGGGACTCGCATATGTTTGGTCTCCGGAATTTTGCCATGTTCACCCTTTTTGATTTCCTGTTGGTAATGGGCCAATACGAATGGCTCAATTATAATTATCAAAACGACAATACGCGGCTCAATTCTCATGCCTTATTTTTAGGAGGTGGCTACGTAGAACATTTTGACTCCGGTTTCTTTTACCTGGCCTTTTTATATAATGTGTTGCCCATGGGTCAAGATTCTCCTTATTTTTATCCTTTCGATATTAGAACCGGCATTTTCTTTTGAAAGCATTTTTTCTTTTGAGCCTTGGACTTTTCTTTGCCTACAGCTGCGGCAAGGAAGCCCCGAAACCGGTCAAAAACCGCAACCAAGAGGGCCCCAAATCGGCCGAGGAATGGTACCAACAAGGCTTAGAGTTCTATGAAAACCAAGACCTAACCCGAGCCAAAGAAGCCTTTGACCAATGTATTGCCACCGACAGCCTGTACGTTTCGGCTTGGCACGACAGAGGCATTTGCCACTTTAGTTTGGACCGCTTTGATGCCGCCAAAGCCGACTTTTTTCAGGCCATTGCCTTGGATACCGGCTACGCCGAGGCTTGGTTTAACTTAGGATTGGTTTACGACCGACTGCAAGAACCGGATTCCGGCTTTTGGGCCTTTGAACAAAGCACCCTAGCCAATCCCCAATTTGCGGAAGGCTGGTTTAACCTGGCGGTTTTACACATGGATAGGGGCAATAACGCAACGGCATGCACGTGTTTCAAAAAAAGTGCCGACCTTGGAGATACAGACGCTAAACAAGCATGGGAAAAATTCTGTCCATAACTTTACACCTGGGACTTTGTTTAGGCACCTTGGCCTGCTTTGTCTCTCCTGTTTTCGCTCAAGTTCGTTTCGACAGTACCGACCCTGAGGTACTCAAAGGATATGGCTCTCCTATGGGAGTTACCTACACCGAGCGCAGCGGATTAAAGGATAAAAACACCCAAAAATTGATGCTCACCGGCTTCCTTTCCGAAAAGGAGCAAAGACAGCTGGGTCAGCTCAGTCAGCTGGAAATTCTTTTCCTTAAAAACAACCATTTGCAGCAGCTGCCCTCCAGCCTCAGTCAAAACAGCCTGCTTTTTATTTTGGTAAGCAACGACAATCCCCTTAGCTATTTCCCACCCGAGTTGGGACAAATTCCCAGTTTGCTTTACTTAGAAATGACCCAAACCCGACTCGACTCCCTTCCCTTTGAGTTGGCAGCTTTAGGAAATTTGGAACTGCTGCGCATATTTTATAACGAAAGCGACAGCCTGCTTTTTGTTGACAGCATGCCAGGATTGCCTTCCCTTCGCTCTATTGAGTTTTACAACGTTAACCTACATCGCATTCCCGATTTTGTTTTCCGGTGCAAAAACTTGGAAAGCCTTATGATGGTCAACTGCAAAATTGATAGCCTTCCTGAGGATATTGCCCAACTCTCCAAACTCAAAATCTTGGATTTGGCCGGAAATAACATCAACGAGCTTCCGGAATCCCTGCTCCGTTTAAACAACCTTAGCGAAATCAATTTGGCACAAAACCAACTGAGCCAAATTTCGGAACGCTTTGCCTATCAACCCAAGCTTTATTACCTCAACCTCAAAGGCAACCCGATTCCCCAGTCCGAGGTTATGCCTCTAAAAATCATTTCTAAAAGAAAGGATTTGCGGGTGATTTTTGAGCCTTAATGCCCCCCTTTTGAACGTTTTTATGGCACAGGTGTATACCAAATAAAACACCATGATGCGCTCACTTCTTTTCTTTTGTTTTAGCTTGGCTAGCCTGCACCTTGGGGCGCAGTCTTCATGCCTCCGTATTTCGGCTCCAGATAGCGCCCCAAAGTCGCTGGAATTTCGGGTAGAAATGTATCGAAACCAAAAAAGGGTCCACAACTTTTTATGGCAAAACGGCGACACGCTTTGCGGCACACTCCCTCCGGGCAGCTATCGCTTGGTGGCTTTTAGCCATAACATGGCCTACCACCTGGAAATGCCATTGGTTGTTTCTAATGAAACTCCGGAATTCACCTCCTTGGTTTTGGAGGCCACCAAAATCAAAAAAGAACCAAACCATGCCGTTTATCAAAACAGACGCTTGAGCCTATCCTCTGATGAAATGGTCCCAACGGCCTTAGAGGAACGAAGCATGAGCAGCCTAAGGTCTGACAAAGCAGCAGGAATGGCCACCATGGATGCCGCATTTGAAAGCTCGGAGGCAGGTCCCGGGGCACCTGCCGGCGCCGGCAAACTTACGGCAAGAGAGGTCAACGACTTTATTCACTGGGACTTTTGGACCGAACATGCCCTGGACAGCCTGCAATTTTCCATGGCACAATGGCACATGTTTCCTCAAAAAAAATATGGCCTAAAGGTTCAGTCTTCCGATGGGCAAGCCTTAGTAGATGTGCCGGTTTTCTTAGAAAATGAAAAAGGGCAAATTCTTTGGAGCGGCCGTACCAACAATACAGGAACTGCTGAGCTTTGGGCCGATTTCTTTAGTCGGGAATCTGAGCTAAACATCCCTTTGTTTTTGAGGGCAGAATACCGCGGTCAAAGCCAAACCATTCGTGCACAAAAAAAGCACCATCGCTACCGCAAGCTGAGCTTTCAGGTGGAGTGCCCTAGCCCACCTAAAGCGGTGGACATTGCCTTTGTCATTGATGCTACCGGTTCCATGGGCGACGAACTCAACTACCTCCAAACGGAACTGGAAGACGTGATGCATAAGGCCCAGACACAACATAAAGCACTCGATTTCAGAACCGCAGCCGTTGTATACCGCGACCTAAGCGACAGCTACGTGTCGCAACACCAAGATTTCAAACCGGGATCTGGTGCGGCGGCGTTTTTAAAGGAACAAAGGGCCGGTGGAGGCGGAGACTTTCCGGAAGCAGTAGATCAAGGACTTATGGCCGGCATTCAGCAATTGAGTTGGAGTAGCCAAGCCCGTGCACGGATACTTTTTCTGGTGTTGGATGCGCCTGCCCACAAAGACCCACAAACCGTTCGCGCATTGCAAAGACTCACAGCCCAAGCCGCCGAAAAAGGCATTCGCATAGTCCCCCTAGCCTGCAGCGGCATGGACGCCGACGCCGAATTCCTCAGCCGAGCCATGGCCTTAGCCACCAACGGAACCTACACGGCACTTACCGACGACAGCGGCATTGGAAACAGCCACCGAAGCCCCGTAGCCGGAACCGTAGACAAGGACAAGCTCAATAAAATGTTGCTGCAAATCATTCATCGCTTTGTGTATGTGCCCGACTGCGAAAAAATTACCGACACACAAGCCCAAGAATTACCCCAGGACCACTTGCAGGAAATCTTAGAAAACGAACTTGGGCCCCAAAACCCCGGCCACAACCTGGATATGACCGTCTCTCCCAACCCGACCCACGGCCCCCTAAGACTGCAATGGAAAGGCAACTTAGGCCCCGCCAAAATCCGCATTTTAGACATGCATGGCCGCAGCCTGCTCGAATACGAAGTAGGCCGGCAAAACAGCTTCCGCACCGACGACGGCTACACCCTCAGCAAAGGCCTGTATTACATTGTATTTGAACATTCAAAACACCGAATTGTAAAGCGGTTCATTCGGTCTTAATAAGGGAGGTTTTGGGCGCCAAATTCCCGTGCTCCCTCCAAGTCCTCAATCGGTCAGCACCCTACGCTAAGCAGTGCGTGGGCTGTTCCGAAGCATCGGAACAGCCTCCGCCTGCCAAGCGTAGGGGCTGCCCGCTTTCCGGGCTTTCCGTTCGCCCGGGGGCGCATTATCTTCCAAAAAAATAAGGGCGGAAAACCGCCCTTAACGTTTCTCAGCTATGCGCAGGCAGGGATTTTCAACACCAAACTTCCCTACAAAGACTGAACTTTAAATTTACTACTTGCCTGTCCTACGAAGCACAAAACTCCTGCTTGAATATAGGTGATGCTATGGACTTTTATTATTTATCTCAATCCGTTTATGTCATATCGTGATACAAAATTCCAAACCAGTTCAGAAGCGTTTTGCCCTTGAAAGGTTAAATTATACCAAACATGGTCTCCTCCAATATATTTGTAATGTTCAACAGAAACTGAGCTGTCGCCTTGGTCATATACATAATGCTCAATCGTCGTTCCTCCACTATTGTCAATAGTTACTATTGGGTTTGTAGCCGTATTGTTGAAATTTATCCAATAATCTAAAGTGCTTTGTACAGAGTTCACATCACCGCTCCCATTGTAAGGGAGAACATAATCGGAAGTGCCGTGAAGATGAACTACTGGCATTGGATGATTTGCTGGTTCAGTACAATCTAGCATACCTCCCGAAACAGAAGCTACCGCAGCAATTAAATCACTTTTATAGTGCGCAAGCCCATATGCCATCATTCCTCCGTTTGAGTATCCAGCAGCGTAAATTCTTTCCATATCAACATTGTACTGAGATGAAATCTCATTAATCATTGATTCAACAAAACCAAAATCATCAGCATCACTTTTATTGTCTCCACCATTCGGACACGCATTCCAATGGGGTAAACCATCCAAACAGCTTCCTTGCGGATACACTAAAATAAAGGTGTCTGATTCAGCCAATGGGCGCATATCAGCCTCAATTATGTACTCACTTACACTTTGGCTATACCCATGAAAATTAAGCATTAGAGGTACAGCAGATGTTCCATCATATGAGTCAGGTATATACAAAACATATTCTCTATTGAGGCCGTCGTGAACTATGGTTTGTGCATTAGTATTTGAGTAACAGCCGTCTGGATTTTTGTTAGCATCTTTTCCACAACTACTCAGGATTGTTAATAGGATAGCAAATAAATAAAATTGTTTTATTAATAGACTTTCTCTTTTAACAATCATCATGGTCTCTCCGTTTTAATTGTGCATAAGAGTCCGCTAGGCGAACACTAACCCTAACCTAAACCTTATAACAACTTTCCTATGAGCTGCTTCCAATACAAAGGTGCGCCCTTTAAAACAAAGCCCAAAAAACAAAAAAATGCAAGTTTCGATGGTTTTTACATGCTCAAAACAGAAAAAAGGCATTTAAGACTCTTATTTTCAAATAATTAAGCTCTATTGAAATAAGATCACTGTCGGCCAATCTTGTATAGTATCCACAGAGGTATGGCCAAGGTAACGTATATTTAAGCTATGAAACGTTGTTTTTGGTTGATTCTGCCGGCATGGTTTTCTCTAAACCTAGCATGTGCTCAGCTCCCTCAGTTGGCTGTACTAAAATATCAAGGAGGTGGCGATTGGTATGCCAACCCCAGCAGCGTGCCTAATTTGGTAAAATACTGCCGCGAAGCCTTAGGCATGGCGCTAAACCCCGAAGTTGCCGTGGTAGAACCCGGAAGCAGCGATTTGTTTCGTTACCCTTGGGTGCATGCCACCGGGCACGGCAATATAGTGCTCTCCACAGAAGAAGCCAGGAATTTAAGGCTATGGATGATGGGAGGTGGTTTTTTGCACATAGACGACAACTACGGTATGGATGAATACGCCAGGCGAGAAATTAAAAAGATGTTTCCCGACCACAACTTAGAAAGCATTCCGTCCAACCACCCCATATTTCGCAAGCCCTTTACCTTTGCCCAGGGCATGCCAAAAATTCATGAACATGATTTAAAGGCCCCACAAGCCTTGGGTATTTTTATAGAAGGGCGCCTGGTATTGCTCTACACCGTTGAAACCGATTTAGGCGATGGCTGGGAAGACCCCGAAGTGCACGGCGACAGTGAATCTACAAGAAAAAAGGCCCTCCAAATGGGGGCCAATATGCTGTATTATGTGTTTATGGGAGCTTCTATGCCCAATTAACCTACCCAAATAGGCATCATGAGCATGGTGATGTCCTCAATATCGCGCTGGTAATCGGTAGGCTCTAAAATTCCCGGTTTGTTGGGAGAGCTAAACTCCATGGTGATGCTGTCTTGCTCTAGGTGGCTTAGCATTTCTACCAAAAAACGGGCGCTTAGGCCAATTTGCATATCTTCCCCAACGTATTGACAACTGAGCTCTTCGCTGGCGGCATTGTTAAAGTCCAAATCCTCGCCAATGATTTGCATGGTGTTGCCCTGCAGCTGTACCTTAACTAAGTAGGTAGATTTATTGGAAAACATAGACACCCGCTTCAAAGCATTCATTAAAGCGGTACGGTCCACCACCAATTTGTTGGGATTATTTTTAGGAATAACCGTTTCGTAGGCCGGATAATTTCCTTCCACTGCCCGGCTATACATTACAAAGTCTCCAAACACAAAACGCAAATTACTTTCGGAGTACTCAATAGTAATTGGTTCTTCGGAAGTGCCTACGATAGACTTAAGCAAGTTAAGCGGGCGCTTGGAAAGAATAAGTTCGAATTGATTTTCGGAGCTGAGGTCTTTTCTTTTGTAGCGCACCAACTTATTGCCGTCGGTAGCTACAAAATTGGTTCCCTCTGCGGTAACCTGCATAAGAATACCACTCATTACCGGACGAATTTCATCGTTTCCGGCGGCGAACATGGTTTTGGAGATGGCATGATTAAAGGTAACGGCCTCAACTTCGAAGGAGCCTTGCACCTCAAACACGGGAAGCGAAGGATATTCTTCCGGATCAAAACCTGCGGTATGGTATTTACCAGAGTCCGAGCTTAAGGTAATTTTCCAGGAAGAGGTATCTACTTGTATGGAGAGCGGAACATCAGCAAATGTTTTGAGGATATCCACTAGGAATTTGGCCGGAAATGCCACTCTACCGGGGGTGCGCACATCTACCTCAGGCACAGAGGTAACCACTGTAGTTTCCAAGTCAGAAGCCGTAACACGCAGGCTTCCGTTTTCCTCGGTAGCGAACAAGAAATTTTGCAACACCGGTACGGTAGAATTTCCGCTGGGAATAATTCCGGTTAAGGTTTGTATGTGTTGCAATAGAGTTTTGCTGGAAACAACAAAGTGCATAATCCTTTAATTTAATCTTTACAAATATAGCTTGAAAAAAAGATTCAGCCATTGGTTTTTACATCCACCCCTGATTTCATTAAAAAGTAATCGGCAGGCATGGTAATGGGGTCAAAGGTAAAAAACTGGCAAAGAGTAAACATAGAGTCGTCCACAACTCCATACATGCGATCTACATCAAAATCTACGGGTTCGCCAAGCATATTTAAAGTTCCGGGAGGCAAAGGGATTTGGTACAGGTCTACTTTTCGAAGGGTTCCTCCCTTTTCTCTTACTTCTACGCTGTACAACCCATATTTTGCCCGAACCGAATCCATGCGGGCTGCGTTGATGTCTACAAAGTTTTCAAAGCCAAGTGCCTTAAAATTTTGTAGAAACACCTTAACCAAACTGGTATCAAAAGAAGGCATCGCTTGGCTTAGAGAAGCCCCACGAAATAGGGCAAATTGGGTTGGACTAAGCACCTCTACCTTAAACGACTGCTCCGGGTTACGGACGTGCCTCACTTGCACCGATTGAATGTCGGAAATATGGTAGGCAAAAATTTGCCGGCTTTTCCACTCCTGAATATTGGGGGTAAAATGGTTGGACAAATAGCCTCTAAAGCCCGGGACATATACCACCACAGGCATATCGGCACCATCCAACATCATATAGGTGCCCATATGGTTTTGGGTTGGGCCACCTACATAAAAGCGTCGGGAGATTTCACCGTTTTGGTACACCTCTACCGTGGTGCCATGCACTGCCAATTGTTTTAATTGATGGTCTCTTCCGGCTTTCGACACAAACTCCTTCACCTCCATACGACGTAAGGTGTTTAGGGTAACTTCAATCAAATCTTTTCGTGCAGGAAAATTGCCGTTTTCCACATCCCAACGGTTGGGTTTGCGCACCAAAATGGTTTGTTGTTTGCTTCGGTTGCTTAACACAATGCGGTCAATACTGGCCGTATCTTCGATTTTGAATGCCGTGTAGTCGGCAGAAAGCGTACTTCCCTTGCCTCCCGAACCACAAGCATACCAGAGGGAAACCGTTAAAAAAAGTAGCACTATTCTAAGCTTTCTCATGCTTTCGGAATCTTCTGTTTCGAACAAAGTTGAATAGAAAAGCAAAAACCAACATAAAGGCTAGCGGAAAAACCACATTAAAGGTTTGCCAGCTTCTGCCTTTCTCTTCTACTGCCTTTCGGTTAAGCAAACGAATTTGAAAGCGTTTATTGCGCAAAGGAATGAACCATCCATCGTCGGCAAGGTAGTTTACGCAATTGAGCAAAAAGTTTTTGTTGCCCGGATAATATACGCCGCTCACCGGATCTAAACCTAAGGGAAAAGGCTGTTGGCGAGAAGCGCTAAACTTGTTCTTAACGATGTCGCCATCGGCAACGGCAATCATACGGGTAGGTTCGCTTTCGGCTTTAAAGGGCTTGTTGGCCTTAGGCACAATGCGTTGCTGAAAAGCAGAAGAAAAGCGTCCTTCAAGCAAAACCGCCAAAGTTCTATTGGGCTGATTGAACCGTTCAGGCACAGGAATTTCAGAAACGGATTGAAGCGCAACCCGAGTCGGGGCCTTGGGCACGCGGGTCAAATCGGAGCTGGTGAGCAACACGCTTTTTTGCACTCCCGGAGACTTTACCGTATCCACGGTAGAGGCAAATTCAAGACGAATGGGGCCTACGTTTTCGGACAAAAAATGTTGGTTTCCGGGAACCACCACCGGATAATAAAACCAAGGCAGCAGCTCTTCGCGGGGCTGATCGCCATCCATTCCGGTTACCAGCGGAATAAAGGCACAGCGAGCATCCTGAACCAAGTCATAGTTCATTCGAAAGCCATACCTAAAGAACATATCGTTCAAGTTCAAGTCTTGTGGAACGGCCACCGTATAGCTCAAACCACTGGTGCGCAAACTATCCATGGAGGTAAGCACCGGGTCTACCAACCACAGCACCCTTCCGCCGTGCATAATGTATTGGTCAATAATGAATTTTGAAGCATCGTCGAACGCTTGGTAGGGTTTTGCCACAATGAGGCAACGGTAGGCTTGGGTAAGAATTTCTAAGTCGTTCTTAATTTCTACGGCTTCTACTACGTAATAATCCTTGAGGGTTTCCAGGAAGTCTGCCATAAGACCTTGGGGGAGTTCGCCATGCCCAAAGGACAAGGCCACTTTTGGGCGCGATTCGTAGGTATGCAACTTGTACAAACCGGAGGCAAAGGCAAACTCTAATTGCTCAATGGATTGATTTAGGGCTACCTCAGGATCTCTGCCTTGTTGATTTTGAAGAAGTGGCACCCGGGTTTCGCGTCCCCGATACGCAATAATGGCCTCGGGAAAAATCATTTTTTGTTGAGAACCACCCTGTTCGGTAAAAGCCACGGTAAAGGGTTTTAAGCCTTTTTCAATAAGCTCTTGATACATCTGCGCCTGTTCCTCTTTGTTTTTTCCGGCAAATGGATCAACAAAGCGGTACTGCAAATTTGAGCCTCCGTAGGACCTGAACTCGTCGAGCAATTCTTGGGTAGCGTTGCGCAGGCGTTTAAAGTTGGCAGGGAAATCTCCTTCTAAGTATACGGTTACAATGGCCGGCTCCTCCATGGATTCCAACATAGCCACCGTGGAATCGGAAAGACTGTAGCGCCCCTCTTCGGTAAGATCGATTCTGAAAAAACCGGTTTGTGACAAGAGATTTAGTACAAAAACCAAACCCAGAAGTAGTCCAAAGGAGGCCAAATGGCGCCATTTTCGTTGCTGCAGCATTACCAGGTACGTTTTTGGAGTACAAGCCGAGCTCCGGCCAAAAATAGAAGCGTGAGGCTAAGGAAATAAAGTAAATCGCGAGAATCTATAACTCCCCGGCTAATGCCTTCGTAGTGGGCGTGGATGCCCAAATTGGCAATGAACAAGTCGGCGCCGGCAAAGAAAGGCAAAACAGCCAGTTGGGCAATACCTTCGGAAACCAGCAAGCAAAAAAGCAAGCCCAAAAGAAGCGCAACAATTTGATTGCGAGAAAAAGTAGATGCAAAAATGCCTGCAGAGGCGTAAACCGAGGCCAACAGCAGTAGACCTAAATAAGAAGTGGTTACTGCCGCTACGTCTAAGTTCCCGGGTGGGTCACCCAGCATGTACAAAGAAACCGGGTAAATTAAGGTAGGCAGCAAGGCCACCAAAATCAAAAATAGGGCGGCAAAGAATTTGGCAAGCACCAAATGTCCTTCGTTTAGGGGTTTGGTGAGCAAGATTTCGAGGGTACCCAAGCTTTTTTCCTCGGCAAAGGAGCGCATGGTAAGGGCAGGAATCAGGAGCAAAAAAAGCAAGGGGGCGTCCACAAAAAAGCGGCGCATATCGGCATAACCGGCGGTGAGCATGTTATCGCCGGGAAAAAGCCACAAATAAATACTGTTGGCCAGCAAAAAGAGTCCAATAACCAAGTAGGCTGTAATGGAGGAAAAAAAAGCGGATATTTCTTTTAGGAAAACAGCTTTCACGGGCAAATACAAGATTTAAAACACAAAGGTAGGGGAAAATACCACAGTTTCGATTCCGCCCGGGGCGACAGCACCAGCCTGCTGAAGCGGCCGGGCAGCTTTTGCGCCGGGGCAGCGGCGGAGCGCAGCAAGCCCCTGCACCCGGCTGCAAAAGCGCCCGGGCGCAAAGCCGATGGTGCAAAGCACCGGAAAAGCGGCCCCTAAAAAAAAGGCTTTGGGCATCCCAAAAAAATTGAACAACTTTAGGCCATAGACTTAAGCTCATGAAAGGTTTTTATTGGTTGGCTGCGTTTTTGTTTGCGGCCCCTCTTTTTGCACAGCAAGCCAGTTTGTTTCGTATTGCGCCCTCGGGTGTAGTGCATTTAGGCACCGGTTTGGAAGACCCCTGGATGCCTCAACTGCTTCCTAAGCCATCGGGCGACTACTACAGCAAGGCTTCGAAATTGGGCTTAAAGCTTCAAAAGCAAGCATCTAGTTTGGCTTTCCCTAGGAAAGTGGGGGCTCCGTCAGTACTTCCCAACAAAAATAACCTTCCTGTGCCTATTCTGGGGCGTTCGTTTCCGGGCAACTACTTTAACAGCAGCGTGCCTTTGGACAATTATTTGGCTTTTAACCGCGACAGCCAAATTGTTTCGGTAGTAAATACCACCGTTCAGGTTTACGATATGACCGATGGAAGTGTGAGCTCCTCAAAAACACTTAAGTTTTTTACGCAGGCTGCGGGTCTTGGAGGCTTTTTAAACAATCGGTTTGACCCTAAAATAATTTACGATCCTCTGGCGGATAAATTTATTGCGGTGGTTTTGAATGGCAACACGCCCGGTGCAAGCAAAATTGTGATGGCTTTTTCGCAAAGCAATGACCCCACGGGCGATTGGAACATTTATACCTTGCCCGGAAATCCCTTTAACGACACCACTTGGTTCGACTTCCCCAGCCTGTCCATTACTGAGGATGAGGTTTTTGTAACCGGAAATCAAATAAAGGATGGAGTGAGCTGGCAGCTGGGCTTTACTCAATCGGTGATTTGGCAAATGAAAAAAGCACCTGCCTATGCGGGAGACACACTTATATCTCAGGTTTGGTCAGGGATTGGCTACGGCGGGCGCCCTATCCGAAACCTGCATGCCGTAACGCGCCGCTCCGAGCTGGCGGGTAGCCGGAAACAATACTTTTTGAGCAATCGAAATTTTGATTTGCAAAACGACACCCTCTTTTTTGTGACCTTGAGCGATACCATGGGCGCGGCCCAAGTGAGCGTTGAGGCTATGCTGTTGGATAAAGCGTATGGATTGTCGCCGGATGCCCGACAGCCGGACACCTCCAAGGTGCTGGCCACCAATGACGCCAGGGTCTTGAGCGCCAATTTAGACAGAAATACCATTCACTTTGCCGGCAACAGCATAGATACAGCGCATGGTTCTTCGGGCATTTATTTTGGGGAAATTCAACAGGCAGAAAATCCGGGGCAGCGCAGCGTGCGCGGTTGGGTAATTGGCTTTGACAGCTTGGATTTGGGCTATCCGAACTTGGCCACCATGGGCTACCAAAACGGATGGGAGCCGGTGACCTTGATTGCCTTTAACCACAGCGGCCCCAACACCTTTCCCGGACATAGCGTTATGCTTTATCACAACGGCAGCTTTTCGGAGGTTTTGCGGGTAAAAGAAGGAGAGGGCAACTTACTGGTACTTAATGGTGGCGTAGAGCGTTGGGGCGACTATTTTGGAGCACAGCAAGATTATGATTTGTATGGTAGAGCTTGGATTTCTGGAACCTATGGGTTCTCCAACAGCAGGCATTCTACCTGGATTTCTGAAGTATTTAGCCCTTTTGGCAGTTCTCCCTCGAGCATAGAAGAAGTCCAAAAAAGCGAGCAAGTTCGTGTATTTCCAAATCCGGGATACCATCGAGTGCATGTTAGCTTTAGTTTACCGGGCAGCGAAGAAGTGTTGTTGGAGGTATACGACATGCAGGGAAAGAAATTGCATACCTTATACAAGGGTCAAGGGTATGCTGGAGAACAGCTAATCGCTTTTGAGGCAGGGCATTTGGCTTCGGGCAGCTATATATTGCGCATTAGCTCGGCCTCAGTGCAGTCGAGCCAAACCTTTATTAAGCCCTAAGCAAAGGATGCATTGGATTTGGTTGTTGGTATGTTTGGGCGGCTACATTGGCTTGCTGCTGTTGCTGGGCTGGATAACCGGTCGAAAAAACGACGAACAAGGCTATTATTTAGGTAACCGCAAGTCGGCATGGTATTTAATTGCTTTTGGCATGATTGCCGACTCCTTGAGCGGGGTAACCTTTATGAGTGTTCCGGGCACCGTATCCAAGTCTGGCTTTAGCTATATGCAGGTAGTTTTTGGCTACCTCATAGGCTATCAAATCATTGCCTTGGTTTTGCTTCCCTTGTATTACCGAATGAATCTGACGACCATTTACAGTTTTTTAGGGCATCGGTTTGGCAGTACCGCTCAACGGGTGGGTTCCGGCTATTTTTTGCTCAGCCGCATCTTAGGTTCTGCAGGCCGCTTGTATTTGGCTGTGCTGGTAATGCAGGCCTTCTTTTTAGACGATTTGGGGGTTCCATTGCTGGGTACTTCTGCCCTAATGATGGCCCTAATGTGGCTCTACACTTGGAAAGGGGGCATAAAAACCTTGATTTATACCGATGCCTTGCAAGCGGGAATGATGCTTTTGGCCATGGGGGTAGCGGTTTTTGTTTTGATGCAGGAATTGAATCTAAGTCCCTGGGATTGGAAAGGAGTTTTGGGAGAAAGTGTACACATTCCATGGTTTAACACCGATTGGTCGAATGGGCGTTTTTGGGGCAAAGATTTGTTGGGAGGGGCATTTATTGCTTTATGCATGACCGGTTTGGATCAGAATATGATGCAGAAAAACTTATCCTGCAAAAACTTAAAAGAAGCGCAAAAAAACATGGTGGGGTTCAGCCTGGTAATTGTGCTAGTAAACCTGGCCTTTTTGAGTTTGGGAGCCCTGTTGTACAGTTATGCGGCCCAAAAGCTTCCGGGGCAGACGTTGCCGGAGGGAGACCAGCTGTTTGCCTGGTTGTCTTTTGAGCATTTGGGAATAGCGGTCATGGTATTCTTTACGCTTGGCCTAATTGCCAGCACCTTTTCGAGTGCAGACTCCGTTTTGGCAACCCTTACTACCTCTTTTTGCATTGACTTTTTAGGCTTTGGACAGGCCGAAAAGTATTCGCCCAAACAACGACAACGGATACGAGCTCAGGTACAATTGGTCATGGCCTTTGCTCTTTTGTTGAGCATTTGGTTGTTTGAATTGCTTAATGAACGTTCGGTTATTGGCAGCATTCTAACGCTGGCAGGCTATACTTATGGCCCCTTGTTGGGTCTATTTGCTTTTGGAATATTGAACAAAAACAAAAATCCCATCCCTTTAGGTTTGGTTTCGGTATGCTTAGCGGCCCCCATTTTGGCTTGGTTATTTGAATACTATTTATCCAGTACCTTTGCTTTTAGTTTAGGTTTTGCCATCCTTCCGGTAAATGGATTATTCACTTTTGTCGGTTTGCACCTAATCTCGTTGGAAAGGAATGCAGAAGTTTATGATAAATAGAGGGAATAAAGGGTATTTAGCTGCCTTATTAATCACATGGGCGCTTATGGGTATGTCCTGTGGCAGCAAACTTAAAGTGCATCATGTACGGGATGGCTTCAAGCCCAAAAACGAGGGGTTTTATTATTATTTGCCCCAAACTGTTGTGGTGGCTGACGTTAAAATCAAAAAAACAACGCAAGTACCCGGTCCCTATCATGCCTATGCTGAAAAGTTTTTGGGCTATCAGGTACTTGAACGAAAAACATTTTCTTACGAAATTGAAGACATTGAGTTAAGAGCGGAACAAATTCCGGACCCCACTCAGGTGTACTTTATTGAGGCCTCTCCCAATGCAGGTTTTATGTTGGAGTTTGAGTCCAATGGCCTGTTAAGGCATGTGAATTGGCAAACCTCGGAGGAAGAGAAAAGGGAACGAAGGCAAGAAAATGTAAGCCGAGCCGAAGAAGAAGCCCAAATTCGAAGCCAATTGAACCTGCTGAATATGCGGGAAAAGTTAGATACCATTTACAAAAGGGAAGTGTACAATGACTCTGTGGTGGTGGAGCGCTGGCAGATTGAAAAGGTGCTGATTAAAAACACCTTGGAAGAGAGTGCACGAGAAGCTGCTGCACGGATTGCATCCATAAGAAGCAATAGGTATCAATTGATTTCGTTTAACGAAGAGGTGCAGTACCCCGAAGGAACCCTGGAAACCATGCTAAAGGAGTTGGACCAAATGGAATCGGCCTATTTTCAGCTTTTTACAGGTTATAGTACAACAGAAACCATACATTACCGCTACACCTATATCCCAAGCCTTATGGACCAGGGGTATCAAACCCTGTTTAAGTTCAATCCCGAAAAAGGAGTGAACGATAGCTTAAAAATGATAAAGGAGACCGTGTACATTATTCCTAAACCTACCCAGCTTACCGAAAGCATTCGGAAAAACCACTCCAATCTGTATTACGACAGGGGTAAAAACCCGGAAGATGATCAGCGCCTTGCTTACCGTATTCCTGAACCCACCGAATTTCAAATATTGTGGAACAACAAGGTGCTCACCAAAGAAAAACTTCCGATTGCTCAGTTGGGGACTGTGCAGCGAATTCCCTTTAAGCAACTTAAAAACCTGCGCATAAGCTTTGACCCAGAATCCGGGACCCTAAGGACCCTTTCTATTGATCGTAAAAAACGCTGATGTCGGTACGTCTGTTTCTTGCGTATTTATGCATGGGCGTGAGTATGATGGGCTTTTACATAGGTTCTGACTTTGAGTTCTTAGGAATAAAGCACCTATTGGTACTTATTCCGGCATTGATGGCTTTCTTGCTTACCATCAAACGGTATAAAACGAGGCATTTCCTGCTTATTGTTTCTATGGTTAGCTTTTTGGGAGTTTCTTCTATGGCCTTCTTGATCAGCATTTTGCACTGGCCCGGCGTCTCTTTCTTTAGCATGCTTCAAGTTCCCTTTTTGGGCTTTGTTGTTGTTTCGTTCATCCTATGGGCCATAAAACAGAAACTTAAGCCCCTGCTCTTGGTTCATCTATTTCTAATGGGTGGCTTTGTTCTCAATATGGCCAATCTCATATTTTCGCTGGGCTTAGGAAATACCGTTTGGACGATAAGTTTGCTGTCTTTTGTGGCCACGCTTTGGCATCTCAACGATTTTAATCGTTGGGAACAACAAAAGAAGAAAAAGAAAGAAGAAATCAGCCTTTAAGCGGAGTGGCTGGTACTCCCACCACTGTTTTTCCCGCAGGAACATCTTTGGTAACCACGGCACCGGCACCTACCCTAACGCCTTCTCCAAGAGAAATACCGGGCATAATGGTGGCTTGGGCGCCAACCAAACAGCCATCCCCTATTTTTGAATCGCCCAAAACACGGGCGCCAGGGCCAATTTCAGAAAAAGCGCCCACTTTGGCATCGTGATGAACAGAGGCACCCACATTAAGCAACACTCCGGTTTCTACTTGGGCAAAAGGTCCTACAAAAGAAAAGGCCATGAGGTTTAAGGCATCTCCCAATATAGCTTTGGGACTACAAACGGCTTGGGGATGGCCTACCGTAGTAAAAGGAATGCCGTAACCACTTAACTCTTCGAAAAGCTGCCGCCTTAAGCTTGGGTTTCCGGTAGCCAAAACCGCCCGGGTATTGGGGCTGCACCAGGCTTTAAGGCCTTCCGCATCGCAAATAACTTCAAGGTTGGGCCCCCTCCATGCAGCTTTTGCATCGGGCAACACATAGCAAGCAAAGGCCGCAGGGGATGCCTCCCACGCTTGCATGGCATCCATTAACTCCAATGCATGCCCCCCAAAACCCGCAAAAATATAAGAAGCCATAAGCTGGTCCATAGTCTTGGGTAAAAGTAAGGATTCGGAGTGAATGAAGCTTTTAGCCGGCCTGTGGAATAGCTACCCATTGCCCGTCTAGATTTGGCTAGGCGGAATCAACCCGGCAACATCTGCACCAACTCCATAAGCATAAAAGCCAAGGCTAAGACCATAGCACCATACACCAGCATGCGCATAAGTCCGCTAAAGCCCGCCTTTCGTCGATTTCGGTATTGATGAAAATCGATGCGGTTTCCGGTGCTTTCTGACCTCTTCTCGGTCTTTTTTCCTTCGCTAAACCAGCTCATGTAGCAAAATTGTACATTTCTGAAACGTCGTGCCAACCCGTGTGTTGCACAATCCACAAAGCGCCCATTAATGCGCCACGAGCAAATCCCTTTCGTCCATAGGCTTCGTGCTTAATTTGCAGCATATCGTCCGAAGAGCTCCACTGAACTTGATGGATTCCCGGCACCTCGTTGCTGCGCTCATAACTCACCGGAAGTATGCCTTTTGAATCTGAATGCATGTCCTCGGAGAGCTTCCAATCTTGGTATTGACTGTGCTCTTTAATAAGCCCTTGGGCCAAACTAATGGCTGTTCCACTGGGCGCATCCTTTTTGCGGGTATGGTGTATTTCGTGAAGGACCGCTCGGTAGTCCGACAGCTGATTCATCCGTTGTGCCATCCAAGCATTTAGAGCAAAGAAAAGATTCACTCCTGGGCTGAAATTACTGCCCTTAAGCAAGGCTCCATTTTTTTGCAGGCAATAGCTTTTCAACTCTGCTTCATGGGCATTCCAACCTGTGGTGCCAACCACCATAGGGAGGCCATGATCCATGCAAAATCGGATATTGTTTGGTGCAGCCTCGGGTTCAGAAAACTCAATCACCACCGGTTTCTTATGCACCCAATCTAAGGACGCTTGCTCAAAACCATGATCGAGCACCGCTACCAATTCAAAAGGAAAAGAGCCGGCTAAGGCTTCAATTTCCTTTCCCATATTACCGTAGCCCATAATGGCCAGGGGCTGCAAGCTATGTGGAGTACTATGCTTCAAAACCTTATACCCAATTGAATTCCTGTTTGTTGCATTCCATGCAGGCCGGCGGGCCTGGAAACCGGCGACCAATACAAGGATAAGTCATCGCTCACATCAAAATGATACAGATGACCATCTACCGTAGCATCTACGATATTTAATAAATAGACTACCAAACCAATAATGGCTGCAAAATCGCGGTTCCGTTGAAACAAGTCCCTTTCGGAACGCAAAGCAGTAGCATCGTAAATGTCAAACTCCGGATTGGGAATTCCGTTTACCCGATCCCTGTAGGCATCTCTAAAGCCCAGGTATTCTATATGATTGGCTGCAAAAAAATAGCCACAGGCTCCCAACCCTCCCCATACGATGGGTGCTTTCCAGTATTTTCGGTTATAGATCTGACCTGCCCCGGGTAGTACGGCACTAAGAATGCTTGCTGTAGCCGGTTTGTGTCGTTCCAGCCGAAGGGCTTTTAAGCTGTCTTTTCGAATAAGCTTGAGGGAATCTTGCGCTTCCTGTTGGGCCTTAGCGCAAGCAAAAAGCATCAAGAAAAAGAAAACTAAAGCTAGGGGCTTCATTGGCTCAAGTGCTGCACCAATCGCTCGTATTCTTCCATAGATTCAAAGCGAATGGTAATGGCTCCCTTACCCTCTTCTTCCACTTTAGCCTCCATTTTTGGTCGAAAATCGCCGGCCCAGGCACCCGGCTTAAGGGACACTTTCCGGACTTTGGAGACCGGTGCAGGTTTGGATTCAGGGGATTTAACCAGAGCTTCCACCTGCCGAACAGACAGGCCTTTGTTGAGCACCATGCGGTACAAGGCCACTTGACGGTCTTCGCTGCCCGCATTCACTAAGGCTCTGGCATGCCCCATACTTATTAGTCCTTCTATTATACCGGATTGGATTTCCACCGGCAGCTTGAGCAACCTTAAGTAATTGGTAATGGTAGAACGCTTTTTTGCCACCCTCGATGACAGCTGTTCTTGGGTAAACTGAAAATCGTCCATCAGTTTTTGGTAAGAAAGCGCAATCTCCATGGCATTTAAGTCTTCCCTATGGATGTTCTCAATCAAGGCCATCTCCAGCATGGCCTGATCGTCTGCGTCCCGCACATAAGCGGGCACTTCGGTTAGTCCTGCCATCTGAGAAGCCCTAAACCGGCGCTCCCCTGAAATAAGTTCATAAGCTGAGGGGCCCGTTTTCCGAACTGTTAAGGGCTGAATAATACCAAACTGTCGAATAGATTCCGACAAGTCCTCCAAAGCTTCTGTTTCAAACTCGGTTCTGGGTTGAAGCCGATTGGCTACAATATCCTTTATTGCAATTAAAGCAATGCTTCCTGAACCGGAAGCCGAAACCGAGCCTTGGTCGGGGGATTGCCCTTCTTCTCTGGCAGCCAATAAGGCACCCAATCCTTTGCCCAATGCTTTCTTTCTTTGTGCCATTTCTTAAGCTTATTCTTTTGTAGAATGCAACACCGACTGCTCTTTGCGAATATTGTTTTTACGCAGCAACTCTCTGGCTAAGTCCAGGTAATTTTGTGCGCCTCGGCTTTCTGCATCGAACATAATAACGGTTTCACCAAAGCTCGGTGCTTCTCCTAAGGTGGTATTGCGCGAAATAATGGTTTGAAATACCATATCCTGGAAATGGGTCCGAACGTCTTCTACCACTTGATTCGAAAGCCGCAGTCGCTTATCGAACATGGTGAGCAAAATGCCTTCCATTTCCAATTCCGGATTCAAGTTGGATTGTACAATACGTATGGTATTGAGCAGTTTGCCCAAACCTTCCAAGGCAAAATACTCGCATTGCACCGGCACAATCACTGCATTCGAGGCTGTGAGTGCATTTACGGTAATTAAGCCTAAAGATGGAGAGCAGTCTATAATGATAAAATCGTAGAGGTGTTTGATTTCTTCAATCACCTCTTTCATTTTTTGCTCTCTTTGAGGCAGGTTTATCAGTTCAATTTCGGCGCCTACCAGGTCGATGTGTGCCGGGATAATATCCAAATGAGGCGTTTTGGTTTCCAGAATAATGTCTTCGGGCTTCACCTCATTAAGAATGCAATCGTATATGGAACTTTGAACTGCCTTATGGTCAAAGCCAACACCGGAAGTGGCATTGGCCTGCGGGTCGGCATCAATAATTAATGTCTTAAACTCCAAAACGGCCAAACCTGCCGCTAAATTTATGGCCGTGGTGGTTTTGCCCACACCACCTTTTTGGTTTGCAATGGAAATTACTTTACCCATATTTCTTTTTATATAGAAATCCGGCTTAACCGGCTTCTAATTCGTTGTTCTATGAACAATACACAAAAATAGGCATTATTGATACAGCAAGGCTTTGCCTACTTTTGATTTATCAACATGCGTTAGGCTACTTTGAACGACTTTTTATGATACATATTATTTCAGGAACCCACAGAAACGACAGCTATACCCTCACTTTATCAAAGCTTTACATGCAGTTGCTTGAACAAGAGGGCTTAAGCGCACAAATTTTCTCTTTGCAAGCGCTTCCCAGCTCCTTCTTTAGGGACAACAGCATCTTTGGCAGCCCCACTTCGGATGTTGAAAACCTGTTGATAACCCACATGCACGCACCCAAGGTTTTGGTCTGGATTTGCCCCGAATACAACGGTTCGTATCCCGGACTGGTGAAGCTGCTGATCGACTCTTGTCCGCCCGAATGGTTCAAAAACAAGCTTTCTGTTTTGGTTGGCCTTGGCACCGGCAGGTCCGGAAATGTAAAGGGCATGGACCACCTAACCTCCGTACTTCATTACCTCGGCTCCGATGTGCTGCCCCTTAAAGTTCCTGTTTCCGGCATCCATCGTTTGGTTTCCAAAGACGGAACACAGGTTGACCCCTCGGTGGCCACATCCCTTCGGCAACAAATTGCCGACCTAAAATCCCGGATCGCTACCTTTGCCCAATGATTTGGATAACACGTTTTCTTTTTGCAGCCCCCTTGCTCATGCTGGGCATTTGTTTTGCCCAAAGCGCTTACGACAAGTGCCGCAACTACAAAGGCAACCTGGAATGGCTTAAAGGACATTTTTCAGCCTCCCCTCTGGCCGGAATAGTGTCCATACTGCTGCCCACACTCACGCTGTTGGAACTATTGGCGGGTTTATTTGGCTTGGCTGCCGGAGGTTTCTGGATTTTTGAAGGTATTGGTGGTGATTTTAGCCCTGTGCTTATTAGCCTGGCTTTGTTCTTTTGCATGGCCTCCCTTTTGGCCCTATTTGGCGGCCAGCGATTGGCAAAGGATTATCCGGGAGCGGCCTCACTTGTGCCCTACATGATTTTGGCCGGTCTTTCACTCGCGTTATTTTATTGGGATTTATCCGCTCAGTTTACCCTTTAGGCGCTTTGCCTTAACAATAATTTAATACAGCTTCGCCCTATTGTCTTTTGGCATCCTAGATATTTGCGACAGATTGTATATTGCAGGCTCTCTGTTAACACTCTGCCAAATTTAAAGGGCTTCGCTCATGCCACAGAAATTCAGTCCGCAACTGCAGCCGGTGCTCGCTCGAAGGAGGTTTAACTTTCTTGAAATCGTGCTCCGCGAGCGTAGTTTTCTGTTGCTCATTGTACTGGGCTTTACCATTTCCGGCATATTTTATCAGGTGCACTCGGTCGCCATGTGGCTGGGCTTCATTTTTGCAGGCTACGCAGCCGTAGCCAACGATTCCATTCAAACCCTTGGCACTTTTATTGTCAGTAATGCCCGAAGGCCCTGGTGGGTACTTTGGCTTTTTGCAGGCTTGATTTTTTTGGCCGTGGTGACTTTTAGTTGGATTGTGTTCGATGGGGATGTGACCTACCAGCGTATTTACAACCCAAGCAAATACCCCAATTTAGCTCAACACTCGCCCTATCCCCAACCCACGCCCGAACAAGGCTTTTCCTTTATTCAAGTGGTGGCACCGCTCATTTTGCTGGTGCTCACTCGCTTGCGCATGCCGGTTTCTACTACCTTTTTGTTGCTCAGCTGCTTCTCCGCCAGCACTTCAGGCATCTCCTCTGTATTTGTAAAAAGCGTCACCGGATACGGCATGGCTTTTGTCCTTTCCATGGTTGTCTGGATTGGCGGCTACTCCATTATCCGAAAATTCTTTAGTGGCCGCAGCCATGCCAAGGGATGGGTAGCAGCTCAATGGCTCATTAGCGGCACGCTTTGGGGGGTTTGGCTCATGCAAGACGCCGCCAACATTGCCGTTTATTTGCCTCGGCAACTCAATATTTGGGAGTTTCTCGGTTTTGCCGGACTCATTTTTGCCGGATTGGGATTGCTTATGTACCAGCGCGGCGACAAAATTCAGAACATTGTAAGCGAAAAGAAACGCATCGACGACGTGCGAGCGGCTACCCTTATCGACTTCAGCTACGCCATTATGCTCATTTACAAACTGTTTATCAGTACCGTTCCCATGAGCACCACCTGGGTCTTTTTGGGCATTATTGGCGGCCGCGAAATCGCCATCTCCATCATGCGCAAAAAAAGCGGCTTCGACCACAAACGCATTGCCATCAAAATGGTGCTTCGCGATGTGGTTTACGCACTCATAGGGTTGCTGGTCTCCATAATCCTCGCCCTAAGCGTAAATCAAAAACTCATGAACGAGATTTTTTAATGGTGGGGCGCAAGCCCCGCTTCTTCCAATACACCATCAGGCATGCTCTGTTGGCGGGCCTTCCGGGCCCTCCCCTTTACTCCCCTTTTGGCCTCCGAATTCGGGCAAATGAAATTTCAAAAAAATAAGCCGTCAGAAAAGCTTCCCGTCAAAGGACCCTTTGAACTTTCTGAGACCGTTCATTTATGCCGGTTTCAAGGTCTATTGATGCCGACCGTAGCGTCGGTACAGATTAAGGCGTGGACAAATCGAAAGTCCGCAGTTTACCAATTGTAAATGAGGAGCCCGTGACGCTGAGGTCAGGGCAAAATGCTTGAGGTTTGGCCACAACGCAAAGATGCCGCCAGAATAGGTGTAAATGAACGGTCTCTTTCTGCCGCAAGGGAGCTTCTTTTAGTCGCTCCTTCCGGCAGGCCCTCATTCAGAGCCCAAAAGGGGGGTGCCGGCTCGGTCCCTGCGCCGGAGCATCTACCCTAAATTGTTCCGGCTGAAATCTATGCCTCTAAAAGCAAATCTTTACATTCAAACCTTATTCTTTTTGGAAAATCGTGGTCAGGCTGTTTGCCTTTTGAGGGTTTGTGGGTGTCCCTTTGGTTTACAAATACCCTAGGGTTTCGCCTTTTCAATAACATCCTATCTTCCACAAAAGAAAGTCCTACATCTTCTTTTGAAACAAAGCAATAAGCACCAAAAACTCCATAGAATGGCCCCCGGGCTTGAGCGGAAGACCCCGGCCTTGGCATGGCCGGTATGCCCCGCCGTGGGGTGTTGAAACACCCTGGGGCGGTTGGCAAACCGTGCCTTGCCAAGGCTGAGGCTGAAGTGGAAGCCCAAACGGAGCTGCATTTCGCTAGTTGGAGGGGCCCAAACAAACGAACGTTTTCACTACTTACATTCATGTATTTTATATTGAAAAAAGATTCTAAAAAGACCTTAAATCAAATGCTCCACTTTTAGTAAACCCCTAAGTGCGGGCAGGTATTTTATGCAAAGCACTGAGGAGAGAAATCGGGAATTGAGAACCTCAAAAAAGACTAAAATTCCCCGGCAGGTGCTTCAAGAATAAACGAGGCAGGTATATTTGTGTATGAAGCATACACAAGGTTCCCTAATTTTCTTGGCGGCTTTGGCCTTTTGGAGCTTACTCTCCGGGCAGGCCCTTCGTGCCCAGCAACCCATGAATAACCCTTCTGAGAAGCTGGATGCGCTCCTTTTTTATTTGGAGAACTATTATGTAGAAACGGTGGAAACAGACCCGCTGATTGAGGCGGCGCTCAATGGGGTGCTTAAAGAGCTGGACCCACACTCCTACTATTTGTCCTTAAAAGAATTGCAAGCATCTGAAGAGGCACTATCAGGAAATTTTGAAGGCATTGGCATACAGTTTAATATACTGAATGATACCATTATGGTGGTGAGTCCTATTTCTGGTGGGCCATCTGAAAAACTAGGCATTCGAAGCGGAGATAAAATTGTAACCATTAACGACACCGTGGTTGCCGGCACCGGAATTACCAACAAGGATGTTTTTAAATGGCTTAGAGGCAAAAAAGGGTCCATCGTGCGGGTGGGTATAAAACGTGCAGGACAAAAAGCGTTGATTGATTTTCACATTGTTCGCGACAAAATCCCGGTATTCAGTTTAGATGCCTCTTACCTGGCAGCTCCGGGCATTGGCTATATAAAACTGAATCGCTTTGGCGAAAAAACGCCCCAAGAGTTCGAAGACGCTTGGATAAGCCTTAAAGAACAAGGTGCCCAAAACCTTATTTTGGATCTCCAAGGCAACTCAGGAGGCTATTTAGGAGCTGCTGTTGCCTTAGCCGATGAGTTCTTGACTTCCGAGCAATTGGTGGTATACACCGAAGGCATACACTCTGCACGCCGAGATTACAGGGCCAGTGGAAAAGGAAATTTAGACCATGGCAAATTGGTGGTATTGATTGATGAAGGTTCTGCTTCTGCTTCAGAAATTGTGGCCGGCGCCGTTCAAGATTGGGACCGAGGCTTGGTGGTTGGCCGCAGAAGTTTTGGCAAAGGCCTGGTTCAGAACACCTTTCCTCTACCTGACGGAAGCGCACTTCGGCTCACCACTGCGCGTTATTATACGCCCTCCGGAAGATTCATTCAGTCTCCCTACGACAAAGGCACCGACGCCTATTACGAAGATTTGGCCCAGCGCTTTGAAGAAGGAGAGCTTACCGACTCGGCCATGATTCATTTTCCGGACAGTTTGACCTTTAAAACCCAAGCCGGCAGAAAAGTGTATGGCGGGGGAGGCATTCTTCCCGATGTATTTGTTCCTCTGGATACTACCTTTTTTAGTCCATTCCTAAACCGAGTAAACGGTACCGGCTTGAGCTACCAAACCACCATGGAGTATATTGACAGGAACCGCAGCGAGCTTATAAAAGACTATCCTGATTTAGCGACCTTTAAACTAAGCTTTGATGCCGAAGAACTGTTGCAAAAAGTAGTGCAAAAAGCCAAAGAAAAAGAGATTGAAATTCCTAAAGAGGATTTAGAAAAGAGTAAAGACTGGCTTAAAACAGCACTAAAAGCTATGACCGCTCAAGCATTGTTCGATAGAAATGCCTATTTTGAGATTATGCAGAGTCAAAATGAAACGCTTAAAAAAGCCATAGACCTGCTGCAGGGTGCCTGGCCTAAACACATCAAATCTTAAATGCACATGGAGAATTACCAAAAACCTATGCTTCCCGGCGATAGTCTGGAGGGCAGATCGATTTTAATTACAGGTGGAGGGACCGGTCTTGGCAAATCCATGGCAGCGTATTTTTTAGCCCTAGGAGCCAAGGTGCTCATTTGTGGTCGCCGTGTGGAAGTCTTAGAATCTGCCGCAAAAGAGCTTCATGAGCGCACCGGAGGTCAAGTTGTTTTTAAAAGCTGTGATATTCGGAACTACGAGCAAGTAGAAGCGTTGATTGCTTTTGGCGTGGAATCGCTTGGCAAAATAGACGGCTTAGTCAACAACGCTGCCGGAAATTTTTTGAGTCCGACCGAACGATTGAGTCATAGAGCCTTTGATTCTGTGGTAGATATTGTATTAAAAGGCGCGTATAATTGTAGTTTGGCCCTGGGCAAGTATTGGATAGACCAAAAAATCCAAGCAAGTGTGCTCAATATTGTTACCACCTATGCCTGGACCGGTTCGGCTTATGTGGTACCTTCTGCTTGCGGAAAAGCAGGGGTATTGGCGCTCACACGCTCTTTGGCTGTGGAATGGGCCAAGTATGGCATCCGAAGCAATGCCATAGCTCCTGGGCCTTTTCCAACGCCCGGGGCATGGGATCGGTTGTTCCCAAAAGAATTCATGGACCAAATCGATATTCCCTCAAAAATACCTGTTGGCCGTGTGGGCCACCATCAAGAGCTTGCCAATTTAGCGGCTTATTTAATGAGTGATTTCTCGGCCTATGTGAATGGAGAAGTCATCACGATTGATGGAGGAGAATGGATGAAAAACGGAGGAGAGTTTACTTGGGTAGGAGAAATGATCCCCCCCGAAATGTGGGATGCCGTAGAGGCCCTAATCCGCAATAAAAGTAAAAAGTAATGGATTAAGCGTTGAGAGAATCCTCCGGGTATTCGATCCGCTGGTGGTACATGTTCAACAGCTTTTCTTTAAATACTTTTCGAATAATGCGCATTTGGGACAAGGTAAGGTCCGAGTGGTCTAACTGGCCTTCGCTAAGCTGGTAATCCATTATTTTATCTACCAATTGAGTTAAAGCTTCAGGCGTTTTTTCTTTTAAGCTTCTTGAGGCAGCTTCGACCGAATCGGCCATCATTAAAATGCCGGTTTCCTTGCTAAAAGGTTTGGGGCCTGGATAAGAAAAACGTGCACGTACTTCTTGGTCTTCCGGAAAAGCCTTCAAGTAGTTTCGGTAAAAGTACTGCACGGTGGAGGTGCCGTGATGGGTTCGAATAAAATCGATCAACACTTCAGGAAGTTTGTGTTTTTTTGCCAAGGCCACCCCTTCTTCTACGTGCTGAATGATGATATTGGCGCTTTGCTCAAAACTCAAAACCTCATGTGGAGATTGTTTGCCCATCATGTTTTCAATAAAGAATCCGGGTTGCTTGAGTTTTCCGATATCGTGGTATAAGGCTGCCGTATGGACCAGCAAACTATTGGCTCCTGTTTTTTCGGCGGCAGCTTCGGCCAAGTTGGCCACTTGAATGCTGTGCTGAAAGGTACCGGGGGCTTTTTGGGACAATTTCTTAAGCAAAGGATTGTTCATATCCGACAATTCCAATAAGGTAAAGTCGCTATGGAAACCAAAGAGCTTTTCGGTAATGAATACCAAAGCAAAGGTGAACAAGGTGGCCACCCCGGATATAGCAAAACAAAGGAAAGGGTACCAGTCCAGCCCCACCAAAGAACCGGTACGCAGCAAATGAAGGGTGAGGTTCAAAAAAGACCACACCACCAAGAGCATACCAATAATGGAAAAGAGTTGGGCCCGTTTTCTAAACGTACGGAATGAGAAAACAGCAATTAATCCACCGGCAAATTGAAGCAGAACGTACTCAAAACTATTGGGAGCAAAATAGCCGCAAATGAGCACATAGGTAAACAAAGAAAATATGGCAGTTCGGCTATCGAATAAAGCCCGAACCAAAATAGGGAACATAATGGCCGGTGCCATGTAAATATGCCCCCCGGGCGCTTCAATGGCTAAGCGTGCCAATCCAACATGAAAGCAAAGTAGAGCCAGCAGCGCCCCAATGCGTCTGGGTTGTCTCAACCATAGCTTTCTAAACACCTTAAAATAAGCGAAAAGAAAGGCAACCCAAATGGTTACAAACAAGAATTGCCCGGCAAAGGTCCCAAAACGCTGCAAGGCGGTGGCTTCCCGTTCTTGATAAGCAGCCCTCAAACTATTGAGCACCCTAAAACGCTCGGCAGTCACCATTTCGCCTTGATCAATCACCAGCTCCCCTTCCAGAATAAGGCCTCGAAAGCCCGGGAGAGCATCTAAGGTGCGTTCTTTAAGTCGTTCGCTCCAAGCAACATCCGGATACAAATTGGGCTCTAGGCTTTGTTGCCAGGCCTGCTTTAGGTCCAACCGAATTAGGCTATCGAGATTGGAAGGCCATTTTTCCGGCCATTCGGCAGCTTCGGAAAGCGACACCATGCGTTCTTTTAATCGGGTACGGAGTTCCTGGTTGGGAAACAGCACATGCACCACTTCCACCGGAAATTGCGTTTGAGATTGAGCATGAATCCCTCTTTCCAACAGGCTGTCGGCTCCCTTTTGCAATGCTTGCCATTGATCTTTAGAAAGCGATACGGTGTACTTTGAAAGCACGTTTTGCCAGGCCCTTTTAACGCGTCTTTCAGCAGAACTGTCCACACGTAAAACCACCCATTGCGCTTTTTTTAGTGCTTCTCTTTGTTGGTTTTGTTCCCTATTGGTCTTTTGAATAGCAAAATCAAAGGGCGCATCGAGTTTTTGATGCATCCAAGGACGTCCAACCTGGTATTCGTATTGGAAAAAAACCTGGTTTGGCAGCAAAAGAGTAATGGCCAATGCTGTGACCAAAAACAACATCCAAGGTTTTATGAAACGTTTAAACCACTGCATAGGTCAAATGTAAGCAAGAACATTGAGGTCAGAACTTTGTCTACCTTAGTGACAGCTCCCATCTCGCGCTCGTCCAAATTATAGCATCAAAGCCCTGTTTTAGGCTTATAAATTGTTATTTTCGCAACAAATCTAAGGTATATTCATTATGGAGGAAGTATATATAGTAGCGGCAGGCCGAACGGCCATGGGGAGTTTTGGAGGAAGCCTGAAAGACCTGAGCGCTACCAAGCTCGGTAGTTTTGCCATTCAAGGAGCACTGAAAGAATCAGGCTTAAGTCCTGAAGCTATTCAGGAAGTGTATATGGGCAATGTATTGTCTGCAGGATTGGGACAAGCTCCCGCTCGTCAGGCATCTATTGGGGCAGGAATTCCTGATACCGTGCCTTGTACTACGGTAAACAAGGTCTGTGCTTCCGGGATGAAAGCCATAATGCTGGGCGCTCAGTCCATTATGCTAGGGCAAAACGATCTAGTAGTTGCAGGTGGTATGGAAAACATGTCACAAGTGCCCTATTATCTTACCAACAACCGTTTTGGTCAAAAGCTCGGCCATGGGCAAGTGCTTGATGGATTAGTGAAAGATGGATTGTGGGACGTATATAACGATTATCACATGGGCAATGCGGGAGAGCATTGTGCCCGTGAAATGCATATTTCGAGAGAGGAGCAGGATGCTTATGCGGTTGAATCCTACAAAAGGGCCGAAAAAGCTTGGCAAAACGGTAAATTCGCTCGCGAAATTTACCCCGTGCACATTCCTCAACGCAAAGGAGACCCCATAGCCTTTGTAGAGGATGAGGAATACAAAAGCGTGAATTTTGATAAAATTCCATCTTTGAGACCAGTCTTTCAGAAAGATGGAACGGTAACGGCTGCGAATGCTTCTACCCTGAATGATGGAGCTTCTGCTTTGATTTTGGCAAGTGCAGAGGCGGTCGAAAAACATGGCCTGAAACCTATAGCAAAAATCATTGGATATGCCGATGCCGCAACGGAGCCTTGTTGGTTTACCATTGCACCTAGCCTTGCCGTTCCCAAAGCTTTGGAGCGTGCGGGAATACGTCTAGACCAAGTCGATTTTTACGAACTCAACGAAGCTTTTGCGGTAGTAGCCTTAGCCAATAACAAAAAATTGGGCTTGGATTCAGGAAAAGTAAATGTGTATGGAGGTGGAGTTTCCTTAGGACACCCCTTAGGCTCCTCCGGTTCACGGATTACGGCTACTTTGATTTCGGTACTCCATCAGGAAAATGGAAAATACGGCGTAGCCTCTCTTTGCAATGGAGGAGGAGGAGCAAGTGCCATAGTTATCGAAAAGGTTTAACTATGGCAGTGGCCACTGTTGCCCTTTCCTTAGTTCCCGGAAGGGCTGAAGCTTCGCATAAATCAGAGCTTACGACCCAATGGCACTATGGAGAGCCTTTGCTTATCTTAGAAAATTTGGGGGAATGGGCCTTGGTAGAAAGCCAGGTGGATGGATATCCGGCTTGGATAAGGACCAATCAAATGCTGTTGTGCTCCGATGAGTTTCCCGACAATGATTGGCAGGGCAAGTCCGTAGTACAGCAGGCCTTTTTATCTTTCCCCAAGCCTGCGGAGGGACATCCCAGGTGGCTAAGTTTTGGGGCTTGGCTGAGTGAGGATAAAAAGGATTACCTCCCTAAACCTTGGTCGGAACTAGCCCGGGAATGGTTAGGCGCTCCTTACCTTTGGGGAGGGAAATCGCCCATGGGTGTGGATTGTTCCGGCTTAACGCAATTGCTTTGGCGGACCAGAGGAATACATCTCAAAAGAGATGCCTCTCAACAAGCTCAACAAGGTTCCGTAGTACAATGGTGGTTGGATGCCAAGGAGGGAGATTTGGCTTTTTTTGGAGATGAAGAAGGCCATATAAACCATGTGGGTCTGCTTTTAAGTCCCACCGAAATATTGCATGCTTCAGGAGAGGTTAGGATGGATAAATTTGACCAGCAGGGCATTTATCACAGTCAACTAAAGAAATACACGCATCAATTGCGGTTTATTCAGCGTCCGGGTTGATTCCCTCCTGCTCCTTTTTAAAGGCTTCTTGCCAAAAGGCCTTGGTATCATGCACCGGATGTCCCAACCAAGCTTCTAAGGGTTCTTTATTTCCGGTATTGTCCTTAAAAAGCAGTTGAAACTGGTCGTAACTCACCAGCCCCGGAAACCATACCGAAATAAAATTTTTGGTTACCACACCCACCAGGTTTTTAGGAATTTCGATGGGAATCAGCCGTTGATTTCGGACCCGTGCGGCCAGTTCCATAAGGAACCGAAAGGAGTAGGCATTTTGCCCTACTACTTCTAAAACCTTTGTGTTAGGCAATGGCTCAAAGCACGCTTTGGAGACCGCAGCCAGCAAATCGATGGGCATAACGGGCTGAATTTGCTTGTCGGGAAACTCTGTAGGGAGTAGGGCTCTATTGAAAAAGTATCGACTTATGTCCAATAGTAAAATCAGTTTTTGCACCAAAAGAGTGTCCGGAGTACAAACAATGGAAGGCCTTAACAGCAAAACATTGCTTTGCTTTTCCATTATTTCATCGCCAAGAGCTTTTGACTTTAAAAAAGCCGAAGGGGATTCTATTTCGGCGCCCAGGGCAGAAAAATGAACGATTCTGGGATTGCCGAGAAGGCTTCGGTTCTCAATAATCTTTCGTACCAAATCCACATGAATGCGGTAAAAGTCTGCGTCTTTGCTTTCCTGTATAATCCCGGCTGCATTAATTAGCACATCCAAAGTGCCCAAAGTTTCCCAAGAATCTTCAAAAGGGTCAAAGCAAAGGAAGCCCTCTTTCTTTATTCGAGACAGTTGCAGCAGTTCTACATTTCCTTGAGTTGCTAAACCTTTGGAAAGTAAGGTGCCTATTTGCCCGGAAGCTCCAATAATGCCAACCCTTTTCATATCCACAAAAGTCGTGAAAAATCTATGGATAAGGGTTGAAAAAGCAGCTCAATTATGGCTGCTTTTTCTTCTTTTCTTGCGCTTGGTGTTTTTTTATAAAATCTTGGATTTGTTCTACACCAAGACGTTTGGCAATAACCTTTTTGTCCTTATCCAAAATATAAATTACCGGATAGGCCTTAAGGTCAAAAATATAGCGGAAGTTAATGCTGTTGAGTGTGGTTTTGGAAGGCACAAAGTCCTTAAGCTTTTCCCGCATCACAGGGTGATCTGATACGGAAATGAAGGGAAGGTTATGTTCCTTAACAAAGGCTTTCCACTTGGTGGTTTCTACCTCTCCTTCTACGCTAAATACCGGTATTCCATTGGGTTTAAGGAATTCGGTATAGACTTCTGCCAATTTAGGGGTGGCTTTTTTACAGTGTCCACAGGTTGCATCCCAAAAATAAAGGACGGTATAATCTGCATTTTGAGCGTACAAATTATGCCACACCTTCATACTGGTATCGGGAAGAATGATGTTGGGGATTTTTTCTCCGCAAAGCAGCGGTGCTAATTTATCGGAGCGCTCAACTACCTTAGCGAGGGTACTGTCGTTAAGCCAAGTGGCTTTGCCCGTTTTGTAGTAGGCTTCTACCATTCCCACAAAGGCTTTATCCATGCACATTACCTGGCTTCGCTCAAACATGCTGGTGAGCTTTTGGACAACGAACTTGAACATTTCCTCGTCTCCTTCCACCTGTTTAACCAGTTTGTGGGCCTCTGCCAAAACAGAGTCGGGTTGTTGAGGTACGACTTTTTCGAAGTAAGTAACCAGTTTGGGTTCAAAAATCGGAGTTCTAAGCAGGCGCATATCCTGAAGGTCGAATGGGTCGAAAAAGTGGTTGCGCATATACCAATAGGCTGCTTTTCGATCGGCGGTATCCAAATTTTCAGGAAGCTCCACGTCCTCCATGGCGTTGAACAGGGTGGTCATGAAAGTATTGGGATGTTCGGACCGAACTTTAGCCCGATACTCTTTAAGGCCTTTGGTTTTTTCTTCCAATTCCTTAGTAATGGCTTTATAACGTGGAGATTCGGGTTCTAGTGCTTCTTGTTCTGCGCGAAGCTTTTGTACTTCACCTTGCATGGAACTCACGAAGCGGAGGTAATTGAACCATAAGTCGTTCTCAAGAGATCCTTTTATTTGGGCATTTTGGACAAAGTTAATGGTGTCTGTTTCAATTGTAAATTCAGGTTCAGCCACCACAAATTCAAACCATTGCATATTAGGTAGAACGAATAAGTATATTCCTCCTTTAAGGATATCCGGAGCACCTTTTCGCGTGAGGTGTGTAAAGGTTACTTCGCCCTTGCTGTTGACCCTTGCGGTATCTCTAACGTATTTTTGCTCCCCCATATGGAAGCCAAGATAGGCCACCGTGTCTTTTAAGCCTTTAACTTTAAAGCTAAAGGAATATTCGGGAAAAGTTTCTTGGGATTGCGCTTTAAGCGATTGAAAAGAAATGAGGAAAACAATAATCCAACGTAAATATCCTTGCCACATATGCTATTGTTTTAATGAACACACTAAATTAAGTAATCGTAGGTTTAAGCTCTTTGATTTTAACCATTCCTTAACGAAATACCACAACGAAAGGGTAGTGTTAAGGTGTGTACACGTGTTTCCATCGCTTGTGCGACCACAACCAAGCTTCGGGTCTGGCCCTAATTTGCGCTTCTAGGGCATGGGCAAACCGTGCGGTAAGCTCCTCGGGGGGAAGTGCTTCTGTTCCGTTGTAGATTAAAGAAAAATCCATGCACCTATTCCAAGGGCCTGAATCTTTTGGAACAGCAAGCAGCACCGGAACTTTCATTCGTACGGCCAAGCGGCTCCAACCCGAAAAAAATGCAGTTTTGGTACCAAAAAAATCTACCCAATGGGCCGTTTCTTTGGGTGGGTTTTGGTCGGCAATAAAGGTTAGGCACCAAGGGCTTTCTTTTTTTGCCAAAAAGCGCGGCACTTCAGACATGGCAACCATTTCTGTTCCGAAACGCCGGCGCGTTATTTTTAAAAAGCGGTCAATTTTTGTGTTGGATTGCGGTTTGTAAACAGCAGCCATATGCAAGCCTTGTTGCATGCCGGCCCTAAGCCCTGCCCATTCCCAATTGGAAGTATGGCCCATCACCACAAAGCAATTGGTGCTTTGGTTGGCCATTTGGTCTAACAAATTATGCGTTGCAAATTCTTGCCAATGTGCCAAGCGTTTGGGAGTACTCACAAAGCCTAACAGGCTTTGAAGCAACACTTCGCACAAATAGCCCAGGTACTTTTGATGAAGGGCCTTTTTCTCCGCCAAAGGCAATTCGGGGAAACATTTGTTTAGGTTGGCTTGAATAACCTTTTTCCTGTAGGGTTTTAAAAGCAAACTAAGCAGCGGGATTAGGCTTCGAACGCCTTTTTGCCCTAAGCCACGCACCAAAAGCAACAATAGTTTTACGGCGACAAATGAAAGCATATGAGCGATCATAGACAGGGCTAATGCTTGGTGTAACAAAAATTAAATAAAAAAAGGCCGGAATAGAGACAAAAGCACATTCCGACCTTTTATTGATGCATCAAAAAAAAAAATTACCAAGTAGAAATATCAATGCTTAGGTGGGACACATCCTGTTGTGGATTGACCACTAAGACAGGAATCATGGCTTTGTTGTTGATTACCTCTTCTTCTACTCTATCGAAAAGCAAGGCTGCCACATTTCTTTCGTCGGGACGAGATGAAATAACAACAAGTTCTGCATCAATGGCTACAGCATAACGCACCAAAGCTTGATCGAAGGTTTCATCGTCGTTTTCCTGAGCTATATGCTCGCAAGGTATTCCGTGTTCACGGAGCGTTTCCAAGGCTTGTGCTGTGTTGTTCTTAATTGCTTTAGCGATGAATTCGTCAGAGGAAAAATCGCTGTACACATGCACTTGGGCGTTAAAATAGCGAGCAATAGCTACCGCATAAGCTATTTTATTTTTCCCAAAGCGGTTTTCGTCTATGGGCAATACGATGTGGTTGTATCCTTTCTCATCGATTTTTTTTTGCTGTACCACAATTCCGGGCACATGGCAGTTTTCCAGGATGCGCATTACATCAGCACCCAAGACATGTTGCATGCCGCTCACCCCGTGAGTACCTAATACAATAAGATCGGCATTAGCATCTTTTGCATCCTCCGCAATGGCAGAAAAAATGGATCCTTCCACTACGTGCCAAGCGGTTTGCACACCTGTTTTTTCTGTATTGTTGGAGGCGATTGAAGCAAGCTTTTGTTTTAAATCTTCTTCAGAAATTCCTTCCTTTTTTAGTCTGGCTCTTGTTTCGCGGTTGATTACATGAAGAAGCCTAACCGAGTCGCTTCCGGTTTTGGCAATTCCTGAGGCATGAGCCAGTGCGGTATCTGCTTCTTTCGTAAAATCGTAAGGGACGAGCAGTAAATCATTTTGTTTGGTAGAAAGCATAGTAAGGATTTTGCGCGATGAAATTACAATTTTTCTTTGGGTAGACTGAATGAGGGGCGAAAAAACAAATAAAAAAGAGCCATTTGGAAGGTAATTTACGGAAAATAGCCCCCCCGGCAGGTGGAGGGCCGCCGGGAGCTTGCTTGCCTGTGCCGGCCCGGCGAGGATTCCGAGGCTATGCTCGGAACCCGGAGCGGTTGCCGGAACGTGCAAGGAAGCCCCGGAGACCGAAGCCAAAGCCGGGCTAAAAACAAAAATCTAAGTTAAGAAAGAGGGCCCAAAAAAAACCGGCCTTGAGCCGGGCAAAAAGTGCCGAAGGCCGGACTCGAACCGGCACGTCTTACGACACACGCCCCTGAAACGTGCGTGTCTACCAATTTCACCACTTCGGCGGATAATGGAGGTCAAAAGTATAAATTCTTTACCTTAGCTTGCAAATGATTTTTATGCGCATTTTCTGTATTGGATTGCTGTTTTTACTGCTGGAGAATGGCTTAAAGGCTCAAGGTCAAGAACCCATTCAATGGGTGGGTATACTGACAGATACAACACATGTTAAGCGAGAACTGGCCAATACCTATGAACTGTTTCCCATTCCGGTAGCCGGTGTTGGACTTTTTATGTCCGATACCGTATTGGCCTGCAAAGCGGCAGGAATCAGCAAGTGGCCCAATGGAGCTAAAGTTACGGAACGTCAGCTCTTTCATCTGGGCGGCAATGCGGTAAATGTTACTTCCTATTTGGCGGCACGCTTGGTATCGGAAGGGAAAATCCGATGGGAAACCACATTTTTTTCACTGTTTCCCAAATTAAAGGATAAAGTAAATCCGGCGTATCATGCTATGACCCTAAAGGATTTGCTCTCGCATCGTGCAAGGGTACGTCCCTACTCTACCACGGCCGAACTGGTGGCTTTTCCAAAGTTACGCGGCAACGATGTACAGCAAAGACGCAAATTTGTGCAGGAAGTTTTAAACTATCCTCCCGGTGACACCGGCTTAGTCTATTCCAACGGTGGCGTAGCCTTGGCTGCCATTATGTTGGAAATGGTGAGTCAAAAAACCTACAAAGACTTATTGGACAAATACCTCACCAAGGAGTTTGGGGTTCGAGCTTATATGGGATGGCCCAATCAATTTGGAGAAATGCAGCCTTGGGGGCATTGGATGCCCAATAGCAAGCAAGTGCTGTTTACCCCCGTTTCAAAAGCGGAAAATGCGTCCATTTCCACGCTATTTTCTCCCGCTTGCCACTTAAGCATGACCCTGCGCGATATGATGCGGTTTTATCAGGTGCAACTGAGGGGGATTCAGGGCAAACACCCCAGAATACCCAAACAAACGTATGAGCTTATGCACTATGGCTTACCCACTTACTCCTTGGGTTGGCTGCACAAACAAGACCCTGGCAGCCGGGTAAGCACCCACGATGGTTCGGCAGGAACCTTTTATGCGCACGTGACCTTACTTCCCGACGTTGATTTAGGTATTTTGATTGTTACCAATACAGCGGGAGGGCCAACGAATGAAGCAGTGGCCTATTTACGGACGGCGGTTTTGACCAAAGTGTTTGACCAACCAGTGCCGGAAAAGCCAAAAGCCAGTTATGATGGGCACCATCCATTATTGGATGGTCACGACCACCACGACCACTAATTACGGCTTGTTTGTTCCACCCAAACGCTCCATTAGCAGGTTGAGCTTATCGGTTGATAGGTCTTGTCTTTGTGCGGCTTGACGGATATCCTCGTAACGGTACTCAGCTAGGGTTTCCTCCAAGGCGTTTCGCCTTAAAGTAGAGGGCCTATCCCAAAGTTCCAGACAGAGGTCAAGGGTTCCTAAAGGATCTGCCATTTTAAGTGCGGGTAAAAAGTCAGGCATGGGAGACCAAAGGCAACAAGCAGACCAAACCTTTAGCTCTTGTGTGGCCCAAGAAACAAATCCGGGATGCCGAGCAGCTCCAGCAAGCCGGGCAATTTGAGAAATGCGTTCGATTTGGTCGTCGCGAGATTCTGCTATTTTTTCCAAATAGGGCCAACATTGCTCCATGTGTGCCAGCAACCAACCTGAGAAATTCATTTCGGGGTCCGTGGGTAAAATAAGCGTGGCCAATACCATCCATTGGGTTTGGAGGGAGTCGGTTTCCCTGCGGATTGCTTTTCTAAGAAAAGCAAACCGCTTGTTGTCTTCGATTTCCAAAAGCGTTTTAAGCAGGGTGTAATTTTGAGTATTAAACTCAAGTCCCAGTGTTTCTGGAACAAAAGAAGAGAAAACAGCCAAGTTTTGAAAAAACTGGGCCGAGTCAGGGTTGACTTTTTCCCAAGCCTTTCCGTAGGCTCGGTAAATGCTGGATAAAGAAATGCCCGGATGCAGGATTTTTGAACGCACCCAAGGCCTAAGCAAATGAATTGCCTTTTGAGGTTCCTCCAGCTTTAAGTAAGCTTGACCCAACAGCCAGCGGGCTTCAAGCAATTCCGGGAAATCGGCCTTTTTCACAAAAGGCTCCAGCAGGGGAACCATAGGAGGGTAATCTTCCAACTCCCGGTAAATCATGGCCAAGAGTTCAGCTGTTGCCTCATCTTCGGGAAACTGGGCGAGCACGTAGCTAAAACAGTTTTGGGCTTCTTTTAGACAGGCTTGGCGAAATAGAGAATCGGGACCGGGGAATTCATAAAATCTATTGTCTTTACTTAAGCGTCCTTGATTAGAAAGGTCCATCAAAAGCTGTCCTTTGGTGCCCACCAATTCCGGGAAGGCCTTAAAGGTGAGGATAGCGCTATCCAGCACTTGAAGTGCTAAGGCCCTTTGCCCAAGTTCGAACAGCGCTTTGGCGCGGACCTGCCAGGTTTGGGGGCAGTCCGGTTCCCCGTTAAAAGCCGATTCCGCTAAAGCCAAGGCTTTGTCTGGCTCCCTATGCCAAAGGCTTTGCAGCGCAAGTTCAAGCTGGGTAAAGGTCCAGTCGTTGCAAGTGGCGGGAGCAGCCAAGGGACGGTGCTTTTGATAATCGATGGATTGAAAAGCATACTGAGCGGAAAGTAGGGACGAAAGCCCAAAAAAGACTGCAAAAAAAACGGAACGAAGCATTAAACCGGGCTTTCAGATTCTTTTTGAAAATGTTTGAGTACTTGAGCGTCCACAAAGGCAGGAAAAAAGCGGCTCAACCACCAGGTGAGTTTTCCTTGAGCGGTGAGCACCAAAAAACGCTTGCGCTTTTTCCAAGCTTTAAACAAAGCCTGAGCTACCTCTTGGGGCTGCATCATTTTTTGCTCGTCTCTAGGCGATTCTCCTTGGGTTTCTCCGGCAGCATTTAAGGCCGTTTTTCGAATATTAGAAGCCGTGAAACCGGGGCAACAAATCAACACATGCAGGCCTTGGTTCTTATATTCCACCCGCAGGGTATTTAGAAGACCATGCATCGCAAATTTTGAGGCACAATAGCCGGTTCTGCCCGGAAGGCCTTGGTAACCTGCAACAGAGGAAATCCCAATAATCGAACCTTTGGATTGGAGCAAATAAGGAAGGGCATAATAACTGCAATAGGTAGTTCCCCAAAAGTTGACTTGCATGAGCCTTTCCAAAACCTCTAAATCCAAATCCCTGAAAAGCGCACGCATGGAAATACCTGCATTGTTCACAAGCAAATCAATCCGACCAAAGGCCTCTACCGTTTTATCTATTAACACTTTACAATCTTCCTTTTTGCCCACGTCGGCGGGAACAACCAAGCGTTTTCCGGGCAAAGGTTTTAACTCCTCTTGGAGCGCTTGCAATGGTTCGGAGCGACGACCGGCCAAAACCACATGAGCGCCTTGTGCAGCCCATTTACGAGCAATTTCTTTTCCAATGCCACTTCCGGCACCAGTAACAATCACCACTTTTGATTCCATAAAGCGAAAGTACGGCTTTCCAAGCATGAAAAT